>NZ_JANZYQ010000017.1:0-95742 GCF_059335935.1 Thermobaculum sp. T2p | reverse complement strand
CTAGTCGCCGGACCTAGCTTTGTCCTCAGATTAACTGCCCTGATACTGGGTTTTCGGCAGTTGTTCTGCTATCTTTACTTGCAGAGAAAGATCCTATGGAGTTGGATAGATAATGCTCAAAGTTGCGGTCATGGTATCTGGCAGGGGCAGTAACTTGGAAGCGATCCTCCAAAGGCAACGCGAGGGAGTACTGGGAGCTGAGGTTTCCCTGGTAGTGTCTAATTATCCCGATGTTAAGGCTGTACAAATTGCGAAGGATTTTGGGATAGAAGTATTTGTCTGCTCTGACCGCAAAGGTAATGATAGGAAAGAAGCTCAAATGGAAATATCTAACATGCTTATTGCTAGAGATGTTGGCTTAGTTGTTTTGGCAGGATATGATCGCATACTGACGAAGGAATTTGTACGCCGTTGGCAAGGAAAGATCATCAACATACATCCCTCACTGTTACCTGCATTTAGAGGAACACTCCACGCTCAGGCCGAGGCCCTAAAGCATGGGGTAAAGATATCTGGTTGCACTGTACACTTTGTGACTGAGGACGTTGACGCGGGACCTATAATCGCACAGGCAGCCGTTCCAGTATTTGAGAATGATACTGTGGAATCTTTGTCCGATAGGATCTTGATGGAAGAGCATAGAATCCTCCCCGAGGCTATAAGGCTCTTTGCTCAGGGAAGACTTACTATTCAGGAAGGAAAAGTCTTAATCAAGGGGTAAGGTGGTGCGTGCTATTGTAAGTGTCTCCGACAAGACCGGCATAGTAGAGCTTGCAAACGATCTTGTTTCTAAAGGGGTAGAGATTTTCTCTACTGGTGGGACTTTGACTGTGTTAAGGGAAGCTAATATTCCCGCCAAGTCTGTTACCGACATTACTGGTTTCCCAGAGATCATGGAGGGAAGAGTCAAGACGCTACACCCTCAGATACATGGGGGCATACTTGCTAGAAGATCTCGGCCAGATGACATGCAAGAGATAGCAGCACTTGGTATCGAGCCTATAGATATTGTAGTGGTAAATCTTTATCCCTTTGAAGAAACTGTTTCTAATCCCGATACCGATCTCTCTACAGCGCTAGAGAACATAGATATAGGTGGGCCTACACTTATTAGGGCAGCAGCAAAGAACTTCCTAGACGTTTTGGTCCTGACTGATCCTCAGGATTATCAACCTGTCTTGGAAGAGTGGTCACAACATGGGCAGGTAAGTCAACAAACTCGCAGGTGGCTAGCAGCCAAGGCTTTTGCCCATGTATCAGCCTATGATGCTCTTATAAATCGCTATCTGGCTGCTGAGGAGGAGCTGTTCCCTAACGTGGTCACCATACCTTTGCGCAAGGTACAGGATCTAGTGTATGGTGAGAACCCTCATCAAAGGGCAGCTTTATATGCTGAAGTAAGCCCTGGATATACAGGTCTAGTTCAGAAGTTGAGACAAGTGGGTGGTAGGGACCTGTCTTTTAACAACATATTGGATCTATATGCCGCGGTTAGTGTTGTTGCTGACTTTCTAGGACCAACAGTTACCATAATCAAACATGGTATTCCTTGCGGATTGGCAACCAACCCTGATCTACAAGTAGCCTTTGAACGAGCGCTAGCTGGGGATCCAGTTTCGGCTTTTGGTGGGATAGTAGGTGTGAATCGCGAAATAGATGCAAGTCTGGCGGAAGTTATGACCCAAACACATTTTGATCTCATAGTTGCTCCTTCTATTACTGAGGAAGCCAAGCAAGTTTTTTCCAAGAAGCGCAGGTTGAGGTTACTTGAGGTGGGTGATATGAAGCCCAGCTGGGAGGAGCCTCTAACTCCTTGGACCATCGATTGGAGGAGAATAAATGGAGGGTTCCTTGCACAAACCATGGATGCAGTATCTCCAGATGAGGTAACTACCAGGGTGGTCACAGAGCGTCAACCTACACTTGAAGAGACGACTGACTTGTTATTTGCATGGCGTGCAGTAGAGCATGTAAGGTCTAATGCTATAGTTCTAGCAAAGGATCTCTCTATGGTAGGTGTAGGTTCGGGGCAAACAAGTCGAGTTGATGCAGTGAGGCATGCGGTAGAGAAGGCCGGACCAAGGGCAGAAGGCAGCGTTATGGCCAGCGATGCTTTCTTCCCGTTCCCCGATGGCATAGAGGAAGCTGCTAAGGGGGGCGTAACCGCAGTCATACAACCAGGCGGCTCTATCAGGGATGAAGAGGTAATACGTGCCGCTAACAAGCATGGCATGGCTATGGTCTTTACAGGTACCCGCCACTTCAAGCACTAATACATTAGCATTGTAGAAAATAGAAATTGGGAGGGATCTAAGTATCCCTCCCAACCCTTCTAGGTTGACGATAATAGCCTATCTTTCAGCTAGCTGTCTTCTGTACTCGTTATATTTCTCAGCTATTTCAGGGTACTTGATTCCGAGGATTTGTGCTGCCAGGTAAGCCGCATTTCTGGCGCCCGCCTTTCCTATTGCCACAGTGGCTACTGGTACGCCTGCAGGCATCTGGACTATAGCGTAGAGGGAGTCTTGACCTTTTAGGTCGCTTGTGGGCAGAGGGACTCCGATAACGGGTTTTGTTGTAAGGGAAGCTATAACTCCTGGCAGGTGTGCAGCTGCACCAGCTCCTGCTATAAACAGCTCTACACCATTTGCTGTTGCCTGTGATACGTATTCCCTGAGCTTATTGGGCTGTCGATGAGCGGATATTACCTTAAGCTCTCCTTCTATCCCCATCTGTTCGAGAGTATCCATTGTTTCCTGCATATAAGATCTATCTGATTCGCTACCCATTAACACAGAAACTAGAGGCATAAATTATCAATCTCCTTCCCTATAATTTTTCTTGCTTCCACGTTAGCTAAATCGTAGACCTGATCTATAGACATGTCATGCTTTTGAGCTAATGACGCACAGTCTTCGTACTCAGGCTTAACTTGATGTACTTTGCCATCTATCAGCTTCAACTTTAATCTGATTTTGCCCAATTTGGTATCTATCTCCCTTATCTCTCTGCGAGCTTTTACTCTTTTAAGACGGCTCTCCCTTACGCCAAGAGTTGTAGTCTCTCTCAGAAGCAAATCCGTAATCTCTAATGCATTTTCTTCTAGCGTTAGGACGCTTATCACATGTCCATATCTACCTTTCTTCATAATGACCGGAGAGATCCAAACGTCCAGAGCCCCGCTACGAAGTAGTTTCGATTGCATATAAGAAGTCAATTCAGGGGATAGGTCATCAATATTTGTCTCTATCATGACTACTTCGTCTACGTCGTAGGTGTTAAGTGCTGATGAAGGTTCATCCTTTTCGAGCAGTACAGCTCTCAATGCATTGGGCCAAGGGAGATGACGTGAGCCAAATCCGTACCCTATTTTACGAATCTTGACAGCAGTCGGTATATCAAAATGAGCCAGCTTGGCTACAAGGGCTGCTCCTGTAGGGGTTACCATCTCGCCAGAGCCCCTACTGAATGTAACTCTGGCATCACACGTACTGAGGATTTCCAAAGTGGCAGGCGCAGGCACCGGTAGCTTTCCATGACTTGTAGATACGAAACCATCTCCCAAAGGTAAGCTTGAACAGTAAATCTGATCTATCTCTAGAAGATGCAGCGCCAAGCATGTGCCTACTACGTCTATTATCGAGTCTACAGCTCCAACTTCGTGGAAGTGTATTTCATCCACCGATGTGCCGTGTACTTTGGCTTCAGACTGAGCGATTAGGTGAAAGATGTCTATGGCTTTATTCTTGACGCTGTCAGGAAGCTTAGATTTTGTAATTATCTGGACTATGTCCTGAAGGTTTCTATGGATGTGCTGCTCTGAATACTCAACTTCTATCTTAGTTCCGCTTATGCCTGATTGTGTTGTCTTCTCTATCTTTAGGTTCCAGTTACCTATATCCAGAGATTGAAGTTGCTCATTCAAGGCATTTGCGTCGGCACCTAGATCTAACAGTGCTCCAAGAAACATATCTCCGCTAATGCCACTATATGTGTCTAGGTATAGCTGCGTCATGAAGTGAGTGCTCCATTCTTAGTTGGCCGCATGCTGCCAGAATGTCCGCTCCCCTTTCCAATCTCACTGTGCAGGGTATTCCCGCGCTTAGTAGTATGTCTCTGAAAGCATTTACCTCCTCAGTTGAAGGAGGCTCAAAAGGACTCCCGGGTACTCTATTGAGAGGGATCAGGTTCACGTGGCAGAGCAGTCCTCGTAACAGGTTCGATAAATCTCTTGCTTGTTCTTTGGAGCTGTTACAGCCAGCTATGAGTACGTATTCAAAGGTGATTCTCCTATGAGTTCTTGCGACATATCTTTTTGCAGAGGCTATCAACTCTGAGATGGGCCACCTGCGATTGATAGGCATGATACTTGTGCGTAGATCATCATTAGGTGCATGGAGCGATATAGCTAGGTTCACCTGAAGATCTGTTGGTGGAAATCTATCTATCTGATGAACTAAGCCCGCAGTGGATATAGTGATCCTGCGTGCGCTAAAGTTCATGCCGGTGGGTTCATGCAAGTTCTCTACAGATCGCCAGACAGCATCTAGGTTAGCCAAGGGCTCGCCCATACCCATGTACACAATATTTGTGAGCTTCCTACCTTTATCACGAAGCCTCTTCGAGAAGTACAGGATTTGATAGACTATTTCGCCTGCTGAGAGGTTTCTATAGAAACCTCCTAAGCCAGTAGCACAGAATGTACAGCCAATAGCGCATCCTGCTTGTGAGCTTACGCAGACCGTAGCCCTACCATCAATATATTCCATTAGAACGCTTTCAATAGCGTTACCATCTTCAAGACGGAACAGAACTTTCTCGGTATCACCTCCATCAGCTACAAACGTCCTAATGGGAGTGATGTTAGGGAATGGGAACTCTGCGCTTAGCTCCTCTCTAAGGGCCTTTGGCAGGCTGGTCATTTTCTCTGGATCGATTTCTAACTGCCTATAGAGGGCCTGCCATACCTGAACCGCTCTGTATTCTGGATAACCCCTCAGCCTGATCCATTCACGCAGTTCCTGTAAGGAAAGATCAAGCAAGGATTTAGCTGGCTTGTGATTTTTCCTTTTGGCGATACTGAGTGCCGGATGCATGTTCATCGAGTAATTATATCGTATAGCACTTAGATAATTTCCAAGCACTTCATTCCTTTACACTTAGTTCCTTACTTGATACATTGCAACTGGACTTGACCATTTTATGGCAGGTACTACTTTGGGAGGAACAGGTGATGTCATCTACCCTTCATAAAGTTACCATTCGGGACCTGATACGTTTGAAGCAAAAAGATGAACCCATAGTAATGGTGACTGCGTATGACTATCCAACCGCCCTACTGGCTGATAGGGCAGGTATAGATGTCATATTAGTAGGCGATTCCATTGCTAACAATGTCCTTGGGTACGAACATACCTTACAAGTAAGCATGGACGAGATGATAAGCCATTCTAGAGCTGTTTCGAAGGCAACTGAAAGGGCTCTTATTGTGGGCGACATGCCATACATGTCCTATCAGCCCTCTGATAGAGATGCGGTTTTGAATGCTGGTGCCTTTATGAGGGATGCTGAAGTCGATGCAGTAAAGCTCGAGGGCGGCACGGCAGTGCTTTCAAGGATTAAGGCCATAGTAGCTGCGGGCATACCAGTAATGGGGCATATAGGCCTTACTCCTCAGTCATTCTCGTTGCTCGGAGGTTACAGGGTACAAGGGAGAGATTCTGGCTCTGCCTTGAGGCTCTTGAATGAGGCCCTGGCTCTACAGGATGCAGGCATATTCGCTCTTGTTCTCGAGGCTGTACCTGCGCCGGTGGCCAAGGCTATCACAGAGCGCTTGGAGATACCTACCATAGGCATTGGTGCTGGTCCTTATTGCGACGGCCAAGTGTTGGTCTTCCATGATATATTTGGCTTGAGTCAAAGATCACTACCTAAGTTTGCCAAACGATACGTTGACCTATCCGAGCATATACTTAAGGGCTTCTGTATGTACAAAGAGGATGTAAAGAGTAGAAAGTTCCCTGACGAGGAGCACTCCTATTCATTAAGCCCTGAGGAGCTCACCAAATTCCAGCAAGCTTTGAGTTAGTTATTTTTGTGCGCGGCAGGACTCTATCTGCCGCGCACAGCTCTACCAGATCTTGAACTTCCTGTTTTCGTATATGAGCTCTCCGTCGGCGTAGACCTTAGCATCAGTCAGATCTGCGATCATATCCCAATGTATGGCGGATGCATTGGTCCCACCCGTTTCAGGGTAAGCCCTTCCAAGGGCCATATGCATCGTTCCACCTATCTTTTCGTCGAAAAGTATGTTACGAGTGAACTTCTGAATATCGTAGTTTAGGCCAAAGGCTACTTCGCCGACTCTTCTGGCTCCCTCATCGATATTTAGCATTGAGTTCAGCAAATCCTCCCCGCGGGAAGCAGTGGCGTCTACAACCTTGCCGTCCTGGAAGGTAAGCCTCACGTTTTCTACCTCCCTTCCGTTGTATACGGCTGGATAGCTGAACCTTATATGACCATTTACTGAGTCCTCAATAGGTCCGGTGAATACCTCCCCGTCTGGGAAGTTATGCTTGCCATCTGCACTTATCCATTTTCTTCCCCCTACTCGGTAGCGGAGATCGATATCATTCCCAACGATATGTATTTCATCATGGCTTTCAAGCAGCTTCACGATTTCTTGTTGCTTTTTGGCTATCTTTTGCCATGATTCAGATGGGTTATCGTGATGGATTAATCCTGCGTTAAACACAAAGTTTTCATATTCCTCTAGGGACATCTCTGCATCCTGAGCATACGCATGTGTAGGGTACAGAGTCAGGCACCATCTGAGCTCGCCTGTTGCGGCTCTTTCAAGATATCTTCTCATGATATCTGTTCGTGCTTGCTGGGCGATGGCTAGCTTGTTAGGGTCTACATTGGTTAGAGACTTGGTATTCTCATCCGCCATTATCCTTAGCATAGCATCGAAGTATTCTATCTCCTGTCTCTCGGGTTCTAGCACGAATCTCAACTGCTCGTCGGTACTTTCACGGAACCTTATCTCGGCCAGGCCATCTATAGTTATCCTGGTCATAACATGTGCACCAGCCCTGATGGCCTCTCTATAAGCTTCTCTTACAAGGGGAGCGGCTGCAGCAGGAGCGGTGATTATAAGCTTATCTCCAGGTTGTATACCTAATGAGTAGTTTATAAGTACCTGTGCTAACTTCTGATGTCTCGGGTCCGCCATGATACCTCACCTCAAGCAACGTAGTTTATGAAGCAACTTGTTTGATAGCTTGTTGTTGATACATCTCTATTATCTCTTGTACCGTGGTAGCATCTTCTGGTCGCTTGTCCGACTCTCTAAAGCTCACCAGGCGAGGGAACCTAAGGGCATATCCCTGCTTATCTCCATCCATACCTGCTGTGTGCACCGGAGACCTTGTGATTTCGTCGGCGAGTACCTCTATAACTACCGCGGGCTCCACCCACACGCTTGGCTGAATTATGCTTTCTACTCGAGCTGGTTTTTCTTCTGTAACATAGGGTTTACATCTTTCTACGACTTCCTTCCATTCTTCGTCAGTTAGTCCTGTGCCTATCTTAGTGATGGTTTGAAATGTATCCTTGTCTGAGTTATAAACGGCAACCAATAATGCTCCAGCACCGAGTTGTGCCCTTTTCCCTCTGCCATAGATGTAGCCTACTATGACGCAGTCGACAGTATCTTGCAGTTGCCCTGCGTGAGTTCTTTTGAGCTTTACCCAGTTAAAGTTCCTTGCTCCTGCCTGATAAGGGGAGTCTAACCTCTTGGCGACTATGCCTTCGAGGCCACTTTCTATTGCCTCGTTAAAAACCTCCATCAACTTCTCAACGTTATCTGCTATGACCCATTCTGAAATGATGAGAGAGTCTTCCCCCTTAATGGTATCTGCTAGTACCTCCCTTCTCTCTACATATTTCATTCCCATCAAGTTTTCACCATTCTTATAGAGAATGTCGAAAGCAAACAACTTTAATGGGAGTTCTTGAGCCGCTTCTTCTATTTTGTGCTTTCTTCTTCGCTTTGTAGTGACTTGAAACGGGAGGAACTCTCCAGATAAGGGGTGGTAAGCAAGGGCTTCTCCTTCAAAAATAGCAGTTTCTGCATCCACCATGGCTAGAGTGCCGCTGGTGATTTCAGGGAACATCCCTGTCATGTCCTCAAGATTCCTAGAGAATATTTTCACCTCGTTTCCTATTTTGTGTACCTGACATCGGAAACCATCGTATTTCTTCTCAACAGCACATTGCCCCATCCTGTTGATTATGGCCTCGGGAGTGGGAAGTCTCTCAGCTAGAGCTGGTCTTACTGGATTACCGGGCATAATAGAGAGTTTCTCTATGCCCTCTATACCCTCCTTCCATAGGGTCTCAGCTATGAGTCCGAGATCTGAGGTTTCATTATAGGCCCTTTCTAGAGGTTTGCGAAGGCTCTTATCTCCGCTCTTAGCAAAAGATAAAGCATCCAAAATAGTTGGATCTCCTACTCCTAGCCTCAAGGTACCTACTGGTATTCTGCATATGTAGGTTACAGATCTAGGATCCAGCTTCTGTAATATATTTGCGAACATGCTTATCTTCTTCTCAATACTGCCTGGGCCGGATACCTGACTTATAGCCATAAGCTGATTGAATATTTCCGAGACAGTTGGGGTGTCTTCCGCGGGCAGATCTTTTCCGGCCTCCTGCTGCACCTGACGAGCTGCTGTGCCAATATCTCCAACTTTATCAAAGACCTGCATAACATGTTTTCTGTCCACACCAAAAGCTCTAGCAATAGCGTCTGCAACGTAGTTTATTCCCATACCTATCTCGATAGGCTTAAAGAAAGGTGCAATCCTGCCTTGTAGTAGGTAAGTAATTGGTCGCACTTCGGACTGATCACATTTGGAGTACAAGTCGGCCAAAATGGCTACTAAGGTGTTTCTACTTGTGGTATGGTCCAACTGTTCAAAGTATTCTGCGAGTTTTGAAAAGAGCATTTTGGCCTCCATGGGATTACGTTGTGATTATACCTTTCTTCCTAGTCTGTATTAGGTCACCCATAACGATTTTAGGTGCTTCTAAATAGTACTAGAGCCTGGGAGCATCTCCCAGGCTCTAGTATCCTTACTTTTACGAGTTTTTGCTTGCTACTGAGTTACGACTGGTTGGAGAGATGAGAATGTAAGCCTATCCCCATCTCTATCGACAACTACAGTGTCTCCCTCTTTGATCTCGCCGCTTATAAGCATCTTCGAAATCATGTTCTCTATGTTCTTCTGGATGGTCCTCTTCAATGGTCTAGCGCCGAAGGTGGGATCAAATCCCTCATCAGCGAGCCACTCCTTAGCTGCTTGTGTCAGCTCCAGGTTTATCTTGCGCTCCTCGAGCCTCTTCTTAAGGTCACCTAGTTGTATGTCCACTATTTGCAGTATCTGTTCTCTGCTGAGCGGATGGAATACTATGATTTCGTCTATTCTATTCAGAAATTCGGGCCTAAAGGTTTCCCTTAGTGCTCTGGTCACAGCATCCTCAAGCTTCTTCTGCTCACCTCGACTGTCCACAGCCCTGGTGAACCCTAGTGGCTGGTACTGCTCGATCCAACCAGTACCCACATTGCTAGTCATAATGATGACCGTGTTTCTAAAGTCAACCGTTCTCCCATGCCCATCAGTCAGCCTACCATCATCAAGTATCTGTAGCATTACGTTGAAGACCTCAGGGTGAGCCTTCTCTATTTCGTCAAACAATATCACCTGATATGGCCTCCGTCGGACAACCTCAGTTAGCTGTCCACCTTCATCGTAACCCACATATCCAGGAGGAGACCCTATCAACCTGGATACCGTATGGCGCTCGCCATACTCGCTCATATCTATTCGGACCATGGCTTCCCTATCATCGAACAGGAACTCAGCTAACGCTCTAGCCAGCTCGGTCTTACCTACTCCTGTTGGTCCAAGGAATATGAAGGAACCTATTGGCCTGTTGGGATCAGATAGGCCTGCTCTGCTCCTTCTAATGGCGTCGGATACAGCTTGTATGGCTTGATCCTGTCCGATGACTCTCTTATGCAGAGCTTCCTCCATGTGAGCCAGCTTAGCAGTCTCAGACTCTAGCATTTGGTTGACTGGAACACCAGTCCATTGTGCTACAACCTCAGCTATATCCTTGGCAGTTACCGTCTCACTTATTGGATGCTCTGACTTGATCTTCTCGTATTCCTTATCGTACTCATTTTGTGTCTTTATGAGTTCAGCCTTGAGCATAGCTGCACGCTCATAATCCTGCTCAGCCACTGCCGCTTCGATCTGCGAGTTCAAGCTCTCAATCTTTCGCTTGTAAGACTTAAGCTCCTCAGGTAGATCGAAGTTATCTAGGCGCACCTTGCTGGCTGCCTCATCCATGAGGTCTATAGCCTTATCAGGCAGTCTGCGTTCCTTGAGGTATCTGTGGGATAGCCTCACAGCCGCCTCAAGCGCCTCATCAGATATCTTCAGGCCGTGGTGCTGCTCGTACCTGTCCCTTACTCCATAAAGGACTTGCAGGGTCTCTTCTGGGGAGGGCTCCTCAACAAACACCGGAGCTAGTCTCCTCTCCAGAGCTGCGTCCTTCTCAATATGCTTTCTGTATTCGTCAAGTGTAGTTGCTCCTATCGCCTGCAGCTGTCCCCTAGCAAGGGCAGGCTTCAACATATTGGCGGCATCCATTGCGCCTTCCGCAGCCCCAGCTCCAACAATCGTATGTATCTCGTCTATAAACAGTATAATCTGGCCCTTAGATTGCTTGATCTCGTCTACTACGGCACGTAGCCTTTCTTCAAACTCTCCTCGGAACTTAGATCCAGCAAGCATCGAGGCCAAGTCAAGTGATAGTACCCTCTTGCCCCTCAGTGGCTCAGGCACCTCATCCCTGACTATAGCTTGAGCAAGTCCTTCCACGATTGCAGTCTTACCTACCCCGGGCTCTCCTATAAGGACGGGATTGTTCTTGGTTCTTCTAGATAGTATCTGCATGACCCGGCGCAGCTCTGTCCTTCTGCCTATCAGAGGATCAAGCTCGTTCTTCTCGGCCAGCGCAGTCAGGTCGACGGCAAACTTCTCGAGTGCCTGTCCCTGGGCGCTAGCATGAGGATCGGTTATCTTCTCTTCACCTCTGATCTCGTGGAAGGCCTTCTCTACTGCTTCAGGTGTAGCACCACTTGCCGAGAGCAGCCTGCTTGCGGGGCCAGTATTATCTTTGCACAAAGCTAGCAATATGTGCTCTGTGCTTACGTATTCATCCCCGTTTCTGTCCGCCTCCATGGCTGCGGATGCTCCCAGCTGTCTTACCCTAGCTGTTACATACACCTGCAATTGGTTACCACGATTTGGAGTGACCGGTTGAGAGCCACGTAGCACCTGCTCGACCTGATCCTTTAGTCTGGGTATATCTACGCCCACACGCTTCAGGATCATCTGGGCCGTGCTATCTGGCTGCTCCAACAGTCCCAGTAACAGGTGTTCTACATCCAGATATGAGTGACCCATGCGCAACATAGCTTCATGGGCTCTTTGAAATGCATCGTGAGCTTGATCAGTAAACCTATTCAGCGCCAATTCCTTCTACCTCACCCAAAAAGTTTGTAGTAGAGCCGCTAGTTTGCAACTGTATCTGAATCAGCGGCTTCATTACTCATAACATCTAGATGCCCACACGTATTCCAGGGTATGCTTTTTGCAAAATGAATGAATGTGCTAACTTTTTGGAGTAAAATCTGCTTACAGATTGGATGTGGCTCTGATGTCTTCAGTGGATAGTCGGACGATAGTGGTAATAGATGATAATGACGAGGTGCGAGACTTTCTCACCCTTGTATTTGAGGGGGAAGGTTATAGAGTTCTACCCCTAGAGGAGGCTGAAACTGCTCTAGTGATGATCAAGAGGCTACATCCTGCTCTCATAACTTTAGATATAGAATTACCCCGTGTTGATGGTCTACAGCTTCTGGAGTCACTTAAGTCTGACGAGGAGACTATGAATATACCTGTCATCATCCTAAGTGCTAAGCGTAAGTATCTAAGAGATTTCAGGGCTACGAAAGCTGATTGGATCATTGAAAAGCCTTTTGACCTAAAAGATTTACAATTAGCTATAAATATGCTCATACCCTAAGTTCTTCTGTGGAGAAAGCTGCTTGACTAGATATTTAGAAGGCATGAATCTAGGCTTTCAATCGGAATTCGAAGTCCTGAAAGTTAGAGTTACCCCTGCTCCTATAGATCAAATCATCGGCTTTATAGCAAGTACTCTTGAAAGGGGTCACAGTGGCTGGATAGCGACGGTAAATCCCGAATTTATAGTATTGACACAGAAAGATCCTCGATTTCTTCAGGTACTAAACAGCGCAGATCTTACTGTGGTGGATGGGGTGGGTGTCCAGATTGCGCTGTTTCTGCTATACCATATTAGGTCTCCACGCACTCCAGGAGCAGACATAATTAGAGATATATGTGCCCTAGCTGCTAATAAGGGTTGGCCAGTATTCTTCTTGGGAGCTGCCCCAGGAGTAGCCGAAGCAGCTGCCCTAGCCCTGAGAGCAGGGATCCCAGAGCTACAAGTTGCGGGCACTTATGCAGGATGCCATGGTCCTGAGGAAGACGAGCACATAAGACAAATGATAAAAAATAGTGGAGCTAGGTTGTTGTTTGTGGCTTTTGGGATGCGAAATCAAGAGATTTGGATTCACAGGAACCTTCCATATCTCGGCTCTATAGTTGCAATGGGAGTTGGCGGGACCTTTGACTATCTATCCGGCAAAGTGCCTAGAGCTCCAAGACTAATACGTAAGTTAGGGTTAGAGTGGTTTTATAGGCTTCTGCGACAGCCTTGGCGTTGGAAACGTCAGATCGCTTTGCCAATATTTGTCTATTTAATTCTTAAAGAGTTATTGCTTTCCCAAGGCATTAACATAAAGAAAGGATGATAGTGGAGCAAGAAGTTCGTTGTCCAAGACATCCGGATCAGGTAACTAGCCTTACATGCTCTCGCTGTGGTAAGCCAGTTTGCTTTAGATGTATGGTCTACACACCAGTAGGTATAAGGTGTAGGGAATGTGCTAGTAGTCCTAGATCTGGGGTGTATGCGCCTTCCATCGGTCAGATCGCCAAGTCTTTTCTGGCAGTACTTCCCCTTTCTGTAGTGTTAGGGGCGCTATGGATGATGTATCCGCGTTACGCCTTTTGGATAGCCCTGGTACTTGGATTTGTCGGAGGGGAGATGATTAGTCTCGTATCTGGTAGAAAACGCGGACCTGAAATGCAAGCTGTTGCAGCGATCATGGTTCTGATAGCTGTGGTCATAGGACTGATTGGAGAATTGCAGAGGGGATTGACGGTAAGTACTAACATGGATTTCCTGTTTCAGGTGGTTATGGCGGTAGTCGCGTTATTTTTAGCAGTGGCACGTCAAAGGTGAAACTGAATAATACAGATAAACAGCAACTGATAAATCTTATCACATCTTTCCACCGAGTTAGTGCGCTAGTTGTTGGTGATGTATGCCTAGATAGATATATATTTGGCGAACCAACTCGGCTGTCTAGGGAAGCTCCAGTGCCAGTCCTTGAGTGGAGGCGTGAGTACGCCCTTCCTGGGGCTGCATCTAACCCCGCTCTGAACTTAGCTTCTTTAGGTGCACAGGTTTCGCTTGTAGGGGTGGTTGGGGATGACTCAGCTGCAGCGGAGCTCCGAGAGTTGTTGGATAAGCACGGAGTTGAGTCATCTCATCTTGTTTCCTCTCCAGATAGGAGAACAACTGAGAAGACGAGAATATTAGCAGAAGGGTTACTATCCCTTCCACAGCAGGTAGCTAGAGTAGACAAAGTAGATAGAGAGCCTTTGAGAAGTCATCAGATATCTGAACTGAACAAAAATATAAAAGATAAAGCTTCGAGGGCGGATGTCATACTAGTCTCGGATTATAGAGTTGGAGTAGTAAACCCTGAGGTGATAGCGTCTTGCTTGGAGACTTCACAATATCTCGATATCCCTATATTGGTAGATTCTCAGGGAGAGCTTTCCCGTTTCAAGGGATATAAATGCATACGCTGTAACAGACGCGAGGCAGAGAGATCGCTGGGTCATAAATTAGAAACCGAAGCAGATTTCGAGTACCTACTCCCACAGGCGGCTAAATATTTAGAGTGTGATTGGCTGGTTGTAACTCGTGATTCTAATGGTATATCTGCTTATTCCCAAGATACCGGCTACGTTCATGTTCCAGGAGAAAAAGTTACCGTTGTGGATGTAGTTGGAGCTGGGGATACAGTTATAGCTGTGCTAGCTTTGGTGATGGCTCTGGGGGGCGATGTTGCTACAGCTTCATTTCTGGCTAATAAAGCGGCTTCACTAGTTGTGCAGAAACTTGGTAATGCCTACGTGTCCCAACACGATCTACTACAAAGTCTGAGGTAATTAGGAGGAATTTTGGAGCAAAGAGTACTAGACCAACAGGATATCGTTAGATTAGTGAGCGCTATTAGGAAGCAGGTGAAGAGTATAGGCTTTACTAACGGGTGCTTCGATATTTTGCATGTAGGTCATGTCCGCTATCTATGTGCAGCTAAGTCCATGGTGGACGTACTAATAGTGGGCGTCAATAGCGATGAATCAGTTCGAGCTCTAAAGGGACCGCAAAGACCTATCATCCCGGATGTATTTCGTGCTGAGGTTTTGTCTGCCTTGCGCTGTGTAGACTACGTAACCATATTCTCGGACATAACGGCTGAAAGGATCGTAGAAGCTATCAAGCCCGATATCTACTTCAAAGGCGGGGATTATACCCCAGATGTCAATAGCCTCCCAGAGTCTGCGATAGTTAGAAGTTATGGTGGCAGGGTAGTTATATTACCCTATCAAGAAGGTTTTTCGACCACCCACATTCTGGGAACCATTAGAGAATCGCTTGAGAGGTGAAATTTCTGGTATGTCTAAAGAGAGTGTTCTGAGTATCATATTGCGGCTTGTAGAGCATCCTAGCTTTACAAGGACAGAGGGCGAAAAAAGCATACCTGCTCTAATAGATGAGCTTCTTGACGAGGTTGGACTTGGCCTACTTCAACACGGAATACAGAAGATAGCTGGAGATCCCTGGGAACGTTCTTTTGTTTGGGCCTTGCTGAGGGGAAATTCGAACAACGCTATTGTCTTGATATCTCATTTTGATACTGTTGATGTTTCAGATTATGGCGATCTTGGAAGTTATGCCTGTGATCCTAGTGCGCTACGCGAACACTTGTTATCTCGAAGGGAGCAATTAGATGAGCTTGTCTATGAGCATCTAAGGGCCGAATCTGATTGGTTATTCGGTCGTGGTACGGTCGATATGAAAGCAGGTATTGCTGCTCATCTATGGGCTCTATCTAGGTTTTGTAAGGAGAAGCTTCAGGGAAAAGAGTTACCGGGTAGCATAATATTCTTGTCTGTACCAGATGAGGAGGCTGAGAGCATAGGCATCATGGGAGCCGTAGAGTGGCTCTCAACCCTTGCAGAGAAGGAAGGTCTTAGGCTAATAGGTGCTATAAATACTGATTATTCGACACCTAGCTCTCCTGAGGAGATGGATTCCACTATACATGTAGGTACTATAGGTAAGTTGCTCCCTAGTATCTACGTGCGTGGTGTTGAGTCCCATGCAGGGGAGCCTTCAAAAGGGATTGACTCTAATTTGCTCCTGGCAAGGATTGTTTCCAAGATAAGTATGAATCCCGATTTGGCAGATACCGACAATGACATGATGTCGGTTGCACCTGTTACTCTGAAGATGTGTGACTTCAAGGACTGCTATGATGTGAGGATCCCTTTCGAAAGTTTCTGCTACATAAACTACCTCGTTCTAAGAAAATCTCCTGAGAACGTAATAGATGAGATAGCTGCTTTGGTGAATGCTATCATTGTAGAGTCCCTGAGGGATATTGATATCAATATCCCTGAAGTGACTCCTAAGGTCGTTACTTACGATGAGCTGGTGAAAGCTGCCGCCTCTATGCTAGGGAAGGATAAAGTGGAACAATCTTTAAGGAAAGTAAACCAACAGCTGTTTGAAGCTGGCGCAGACTCGAGAATGAGGTGTGCGGAGTTGGTAAGGGCAGCCTGGAACATGAGTGGAATGTCTGGTCCAGCTGCTGTAGTCTACTTTTCACCCCCTTATTATCCGAGTGTAAAAGGAGAAGAAGATAACCCACTTGTGAGAGCTGTTACTGATTTGGCTGCTA
This sequence comes from Thermobaculum sp. T2p, assembly GCF_059335935.1. Classification (NCBI taxonomy): domain Bacteria; kingdom Bacillati; phylum Chloroflexota; class Chloroflexia; order Thermobaculales (SeqCode); family Thermobaculaceae (SeqCode); genus Thermobaculum (SeqCode); species Thermobaculum sp. T2p. The sequence goes on along the minus strand of NZ_JANZYQ010000017.1, from coordinate 79,478 downwards.
ATTTGCGCATCAAGATACAGCATTACTATCCGTACATATCTGATGCCAGTTACATGAAGCTAGAGATTGAATCCTCATCCCTGGAAGCGCTAACCAAAAACATGCCTATTTGGTCCGACAAGCGTGAAAGCGGATTATACAACGTTCCTTTTGAGAGCATGCGCAAGGTTAACCTGGATGTAATCAATATGGGCGTACTTGGATTTGACGCTCACAAGTACACCGAGAGGCTATATATACCTTATAGTTGTGAATTTCTCCCCAAAGCTATACATGACGTAGTGCTCTCAGCACTGGAGAATGCTAATGGATGATCTTACGCACATCGATTCTTCAGGGGATGTACATATGGTTGATGTGGGAAGCAAGCCCACATCGCATAGAGAAGCCATGGCGGAAGCTACAGTGTACATGAGTCTGGATACTCTTCAAAAGATAAGGCAGGGTAATTTACCGAAGGGCTCTGTGATATCTGCAGCCAAGTTAGCAGGTATCATGGCTGCTAAACGCACTTGGGAACTAATACCTTTGTGTCATAACATTGCTCTTAGCTCGGTTAACCTGGATTTGGAGTTTATTGAGGATCCCCCATCGATACGATTAGTATCCATAGTTAGAACAGAAGCTCAAACCGGAGTTGAGATGGAGGCTCTAACTGCGGTATCCGTTGCGGCTTTAACCATCTACGATATGTCCAAGGCGGTCGAGCGAGGCATGGTTATAGGGGATATTCGGCTCCTTAAAAAGATAGGTGGTGTACACGGGGAATACAAAGTCGAAACCAAATGACAGAATAGTAATGCTAAAGTCATTTATCTATAACGATAGTTTAACTTTGATTAGATAAACTATACATAAAGCAAAAGCTATCGGCTAGAGCTAGTTATATATTGGCGCGCGGAATTATCGGTTTTTATAATGTATTACTAACTTGTACTGCTGATTTTTGCTTGATTTTTAGTTATAGCTCTTAGTATCGAGCTTATCTAGAAGACGTAACTTTATATGGTTTATGAGTTAGGGGTTTGACTTATGTATGCGCAGTCTGCCGATGTTTATCCACTTCTGCCACTCAAGAGAACGGTTATTTTACCTGGGACTGAAAGTAAACTTACGATAGGGAGGCCAAAATCTCTTGAGGCCGCGGAGTGGTCCATAGCCAGAGACTGTCTGCTCGTTACTAGTGCTCAGAGAAACGGTGATGAGGACGATCCCTCTCCAGAAGGACTAAACCGCATAGGTACCTTAGTGCGGTTGCGCCACTGGGAAAGGCTACCAGAGGGGTTGATGCAGGTTGTGGTTGTGGGCCTGAAGCGAGTTAACCTGCATAGAGTGGAGGTGTCCGAAAAAGGATATAGAGCTCTTGTTTCACCTGTCGAGGAGCCTGAGACCACATCTTCTGTAGAGAGATTAATGATCGATCACGTAGTAGATCTCTATGCCCAGCATGTTGAGTCCAAGGGCAAGTCTCCGAGCGACGTCAGGAACGAACTGGAAGCATTCTCCTCAGCTTCTGAGTTGGCAGACTACTTGGGGAATATCCTTATTACAGATTGGCAGGAAAGGCAGAAATTCTTGAATATTCTTCATCCTATGGACAGGTTGGAGCGCCTGGCCATTATGCTTACGGGTTCTTCTCAAATCGAAGAGCTCGAGTCACGTATAAGAGCGCGAGTTCGACAGCAGATAGATAAAAGCCAGAGGGAATACTATCTGCGTGAGCAACTCAAGGTTATTCATGATGAGTTGAGCGGTGAAGGTGGCAACGAGATACAGGCACTGCGTGATAAAGTCGAGAGTTCCAACTTACCGGATGAGGTTCGTGAGAAAGCTCTACGAGAGATAAACCGACTCGAGAGAACCCCTAGCACATCCCCGGAAAGTGGAGTTATAAGAACTTATCTAGACTGGATACTAGCGTTACCCTGGTCACATAGTACTGAGGATAACTATGATATCAGGCGAACAGAACAGATACTTGATGAGGATCATTACGGACTTGAAAAGGTAAAGGAAAGAATACTCGAGTTCTTAGCTGTAAGAGAGTTGACTAGCAAATCTGGCAACAAGCCGAAAACCCCCATACTTTGCCTGGTGGGGCCTCCGGGTGTTGGGAAGACCAGTTTGGGGCAGAGCATAGCAAGGGCCTTAGGTAGAAGCTTTGTGCGTATTAGCCTAGGAGGAGTCAGGGACGAGGCAGAGATCAGAGGACATAGGCGAACCTATGTGGGAGCCCTCCCTGGAAGGATCATTCATGGCTTAAGGCAGGCTAAGACCAATAATCCGGTAATGTTGCTAGATGAAATCGATAAGATGAGTGCGGATTACAAGGGAGATCCATCTGCTGCTATGCTTGAGGTGCTGGATCCAGAGCAGAATAAGACGTTTGTTGACCATTACATGGAGCTCCCATTTGATCTTTCTAATGTGCTCTTTATAGCCACCGCCAATACACTCGATACTATACCTCGTCCTCTGCTCGACAGAATGGAAGTAATACAGATAGGTGGTTATACCGAGGATGAGAAAGTACAAATAGCCCGAAGATACTTATTACCTAAGCAGATACAGTCCCATGGCCTTCAGCCTCACTACATAGAGATCTCGGACAAGATGCTGAGACATATAGTGCGTTTTTATACACGTGAGGCTGGAGTGCGAAATCTTGAACGGCAGCTGGGCGCAATATGTAGGAAAGCTGCAAGACAGATCGTTTCAGGTAGGACCTCTAGGATCAGAGTTACTACTCACTTGCTACAGGAATACCTTGGTCCGCCTAGGAAGATACAGGATATGCGTAATGCCAGTGACCAGGTAGGTGTGGCTATAGGTATGGCTTGGACGGAACTTGGTGGTGTGCTACTACCAGTGGAGGTGGCTACATTACCTGGAAAAGGCCAGTTGATAATCACTGGTCGTCTAGGTGATGTAATGCAGGAATCAGCTAAGGCAGCACTGAGTTACGCTAGATCCAGGGCGAAGGAACTTAATATCCCTGAGAACTTCCAAGAGACAACAGATTGGCACATACATTTGCCTGAAGGTGCTGTGCCTAAAGATGGTCCCAGCGCTGGGATAACGATGGCCACAGCTATGATTAGCGCACTTACACACAGACCAGTGAGATCCGATGTGGCCATGACTGGTGAGATTACTCTAAGAGGGCGTGTGCTCCCTATAGGTGGGCTCAAAGAGAAAGTACTAGCTGCACACCAGTCAGGAATACGCTGCATAATTGCACCCAAAGATAACGAGCCAGATCTAAACCTAATACCTAAGAACGTACAAAGAGACCTTAAGTTCTACTGGGTTGAGAACATGGACGAAGTGCTAAAGATAGCTCTTGCTCCCAGAGCAGAGAATTCGGATTCTCCAATAGATCTGCCAACTGAAACATCCAGCTACGATCTGTCAGTGCAAAGCAAGAGTAGTTGAACTTAGCGCTTTGATTAGTAGGGTGCGAGGTGACATAAAACCCTCGCACCCTATTTTGCTAGAATTGGCAAAAATAGAAATTGTAAATCTTACCGATCTAGGGGGTTGATGTGATTTGGCAAAATCAAAAAATAAGAGTCAGATGAAGTGGTTTAGAGTCGACTTGCATATCCATACCCCTGCGTCTTCCCTCTGCTACTTGGATAAGAACGTTAGGTTTATAGATATATTGCGCAAGGCAGCTGAAAAGCAGCTAGATGCCATAGCTATAACTGATCACAATACCGTTGTTGGTATAGCTGAATTCCGAAGGAGGTTGGATATACTGAGGTTTTTGCGGGATACTCATCGTCTCACTCCTGCAGAGGCCTCTGAGCTTGAAGAATGTGAGCAGTTGCTGTCTAGAATCCTTGTACTCCCAGGCTTTGAATTTACAGCTACCCTTGGTTTCCATATTTTGGCTATATTTCCACCAGAGACCTCTATTAGAAAGCTTGAACACATATTGCTCGAGCTAAATGTTCCCGAAGAGAAGCTTGATGAGGGCACTAGCGAGATCGGAGCCACTACCGATGTCCTGACAGCTTATTCCCTACTCAATAGGGCTGGCGCTCTAGTGATAGCTGCTCATGCAAATAGTAACCATGGGGTAGCTATGCAGGACTTTAATTTTGGAGGTCAAACCAAAATATCATATACTCAGGACCCTAACCTACATGCTTTGGAGGTTACCGATCTGTCTAGCCGTAGTAAAAAAGCTACTGCTAGGTTTTACAATGGCACCAAACCTGAGTACCCAAGGAGGATGCACTGTATACAAGGTTCCGATGCTCACAGGTTAGAGAGGGATCCCTCAGATAAAAGTGGCAGGCTGGGTATAGGTGATAGATGTACTGAGATGCTTCTTCCTGAAGTTAGTTTCGAAGCCATAAGGGATTTGCTTACCAGCACGGACTTTGACCGAACTCGTCCCGCCAAGCAAATCTCTCTACCTGATGTTATCATGCAGGCTCAACAGTCCGGGCCAGGGCCATCGCTAGTGTTTTACGAGCGTCTAGTTAGCAGAAAGCAACAGATGGAAGAAGTTGCAAAGGATGCTGTTGCTTTAGCCAATGGAGGAGGGGGAAGGATAATTATTGGCGCATCTCGTGAGCCTGGATCAGTAAAGGGTGTAGATAACCCTGAGTCTCTTTCTGAAAGGGTTCAGCAGTACGTAGAGTCTGCGGTGCAGCCCAAACTCAAAGTAAAGGTAGAGATAGTGCAGTCGCAAGGGAAGAATGTGCTCATAGTGTCCGTTCCCGATGGAACCAGTCCTCCTTATATTCTGAAGCCGGCTCAGGTCTGGGTGCGTAAAGATGCTTCTACTGTACCAGCATCTCCTGAGGATATTGTGAAGCTGGTTAGCAAATATCATTCTGAAAAAACCTTGTCTTTTGGCCCAGACGTTCAGCCTCAACAGACCCATTCTCTGCATGATCCTCCCAAGAATGGAGTTGAGATAATTGACTATACTACTCGGGATGGTGTCAACTACTATACGATGAAGGACCTGCGTAACGGATCGATTGTAACGAACGTAACCAGGGGGTCTGCTCGGAAGTTGTGGAGGTATGCAATCGAAGAGCATGAGAGCGGAAAGTTTGATCCTTCAAAGATCCAATGGCGTGAGGGCATGGGTATTTGGAAGACTTATAGACGCGGCAATGAGATACGTTACAACTTGGTGCAGAGGGACACGGATGGTAGGCTGCACGTTTATTATGGTGTGACCGATGAGGGGTTGCACGGGGCGTGGAGGGCATTTGCGCTTCCAGCTGAGGAGCTAGAGGATTCCCAAGATACAGTCTCCAAGGAGCCAATTGAGGTTGTCAGCTAAGTACTCCAGGGCAGGGGAATAAAACCCTGCCCTGAAATATTTGATCGGACTACGCATCATGATACATGAAGAACTCGTAGGGGTGAGGTCTCCTATTTATCTCGGAAACTTCCTTCTTCTTTATTGATAGCCAGGTTTCTATGAGATCCTTGGTAAATACATCTCCCTGCAACAGGTAATTGTGATCCTTCTCCAGTGCAGAGAGCGATTCAGCTAGTGATGATGGAGCAGACGGCAGCTTAGTAATAGCCTCTTCCGGTAGTTCGTAAAGATCCTGATCCATAGGAGATGGAGGCTCTATCTTGTTCTTGATACCATCGAGACCAGCCATAAGCATCGCCGCGAATGCTAAGTATGGGTTGCAACTAGGATCGGGAGCTCTGTATTCTATTCGCTTGGCTTTAGGATTATTACTATACATCGGTATTCTTACGCAAGCAGATCTGTTACGCTTTGAGTACATGAGGTATACTGGGGCCTCAAACCCTGGAACTAGTCTTCGATATGAGTTGGTGGTTGGAGCTGCAAATGCTAGTATAGACGGTGAGTGTAACAATAGCCCACCGATATACCACCTAGCTATGTCGCTTAGCCCAGCATAACCCTCCGGACTGAAGAACAGGTTTTGATCTTCCTTCCATAGGCTTTGATGCACATGCATACCTGAACCATTGTCTCCAAAAATCGGCTTGGGCATAAATGTAGCCACATAGCCCTTCTGGTAACAAGTATTCTTCACCACGTATTTGTACATCATCAGCTGGTCAGCCATACGCGTGAGGGATTTGAAAGCCATGTCTATCTCGGCTTGACCAGCAGTGCCGACCTCATGATGATGCACTTCTACATCGATACCGGTAGCTATAAGGTTCTGTACTATCTCAGATCTGAGGTCTTGAAGCTTATCGGTGGGTGGAACAGGGAAATAACCTTCTTTGAATCTCGGTCTGTATCCAAGATTAGGAACCCCACCATCGTTACCACTGTTCCATATGCCCTCTTCGCTATCTATAAAATAGAAACCATAATAGCTGTCTTGATCAAACCTTATTGAGTTGAAGATATAAAACTCGGCTTCAGGTCCCCAATAGCTAACAGTAGCTATGCCAGTTTCCTTAAGATAGTTCTCGGCCTTTTGAGCTACATATCTAGGATCTCTACTGTAAGGCCGCCCTGTTACCGGGTCGTACACGGAGCACGTAATTGACATGGTTGGTACTTTCAGTAGAGGGTCTACTACAGCCGTTGAGGGATCGGGGATGAGTATCATATCGGACTCATGTATGTGCTGGAAGCCTCTTATAGAAGAACCATCGAAGCCTGCTCCTTCCAGAAACAGTTTCTCATTCAGTTCGGATATTGGAATACTAAAGTGCTGCCAAGTACCTAGCAGGTCTACGAATCTCAAGTCAACAATAGCCACCCCAGCTTCGTGTGCACGGGCAATAACCTCTTTAGGTGTTATTCCTTCCTGAACGATTTGCTCTTCGATCAAGACTTTACCCATTTATTCTCTTACCTCCGAATTTTTACCTGCAGTACGCGCTTAGTCTTATCTTTTATGCATGACTTTACTGGTCGTAAGGAAACTTTGTAAGTGCAATATCCATCAAAGATGATTAGGTTTTTGTGCAACATGCACAAAAACCTAAAACAGAAACGGGAGAGACATATCGTCTCTCCCGTGAAAGCCGGTATTTCTTCTGGTCTAATAGCCTAGTAGATAGGTAGGTAGCGGTCTATTTCCCACTTTGTTACATACTTGCTGTACTCTTCCCACTCTATCTGCTTGGCTTCTATGAATCTCTCATATATATGTTCGCCGAGCGCATCCTGTATAACTTCGTCTTTCTTGAGCTCTTCTATCGCTTCTCCCAGGCTACCAGGCAATGTGCCGACTCCATGCTTAGCAAGCATATGCTCATCAAATAGATAGAGGTTCTCTTCCACGGGATCTGGCGGCTCCAGTTCTCTCTTAATACCGTCCAGTCCTGCTTTGAGCATGACTGCAAAGGCTAGATATGGGTTAGCACTTGGATCTGGACATCTCAACTCTACCCTCGTAGCCTTCAGTTGACCTTTGCTTACCTTAGGTACTCTGATTAACGCCGATCGATTTACTCTTGCCCACGATAAGTACACAGGAGCCTCGTAACCTGGTACAAGACGCTTATAGGAGTTCACGGTGGGAGCTAGAACCGCGATCATAGCACGGGCGTGAGCCAGCTGTCCAGCTATAAAGTGCTTAGCGATCTTCGACAGCCCGTAGGTGTCTGAAGGATCTGCGAACGCATTTTCACCATCCTTGAATAGGCTTTGATGAGTATGCATGCCTGATCCGTTGACGCCGTAAATAGGCTTTGGCATAAAAGTGCAGTGAAGACCGTGACGCTCCGCAATCGCCTTCAAAGTGTACTTAAGGGTTACCGCAGCATCAGCAGTAGGAATGGCAGCATCATACTGAAAGTCTATCTCGTGTTGACCTGGAGCTACTTCGTGATGGCTGGTCTCTACCTTTATACCTATGTCTTCCAAGGCGTTTACCATATCTTTACGCACATCGTATGCAAGATCGGTGGTTAGGTCGAAGTAACCGCCTTTGTCATGAGGTAGTACTTCAGTCTTCTCGAGATCAGATAGCTTGAATAGGAAGAATTCTAGCTCTGGACCAGTCATGAAGTCATAGCCCAAAGCTTTAGCTTCTTCGACTACCCTTTTGAGAGCTGCTCTGGGATCTCCAGGGAATTCAGAGCCATTAGGCTCCCTGACCCAGCATATAATTCTAGCTCCAGCGTTCTCGCCTCTTTCCCAGGGTATAACTCTAAAGGTCTCAAGGTCGGGAACAAGAAGCATGTCACTTTCTGCGATACGAGCGAAACCTTCGATAGAGGATCCGTCGAACCATTTTCCGTGTTCTACACAGTCTTCGAATTGGGATACAGGTATGGTTACGCTCTTTACCATACCTATTATGTCTGTAAATTGTAGGTTGATGAATTTGATGTTTTCTCTTTCTATAGTTTCCTTTATGCGTTGCAGAACATCGGGCTGGACATCTACTAAGGCCATTTGCAACTCCTAAGTATAATAGTTACGCATACATGGTATAGGTCAGAGCCTATCGTTCTAGTATGCATTTTGCACAATAAAACCGCTATTTAGTTGTGCAGTTAGCAACAGAAATTAGCGCTACAACAGGAAGGGATAGAGGTGTACAGCAATAGCCAGCATAAATCTATCTTCAGGATCTTCCAAGTTCCTTCCAGTAAGCTGCTCTATTTTGTGCAATCTGTAGGCCAGGCTGTTGCGATGTATGTGCAGAATGCGAGCAGCTTCTGATAAATTGCCGTTGCATTCAGAGTATACTTTCAGAGTCTCGAATAGCTCCGATCTGTTACCCTCCGCTTCTGTGATGAGGGGAGTTAGAATTTCGATAACTCTTCTTTTTATAGGTTCTAAGCCAGCCAAGGGGGCTATAAGTCCATATGCTTTAGCCTCTTCTAAGGTTACCATTCTCCCTTGATGGATCTTCTCGCTAACAAGGGCCGCTATTCTAGCTTCATAGAGGTGGTTAGGTATTTCGCTTATCTGTTTTACCTGAGTGCTAATCCCAACGGCAATATTAGGTATATTTATTGCTCCACCTCTGCTCAGCATAGAAGTCGTGCTCTCACCCCTCAAGGTAGCAGGTAAGAGCATAGCAATTTCACCTTTCTCATACAGATACAGAATAGGGTAACTGGAAAGCAAGCTTGATGCCTTTGGTAGCAGATCCCTCAGCAATTCCATAGCATTAGTTTCAGGCGGTATCCCTCTTATTACCGCTACTACACCGTTATTTGGAATGGATATCCCTACGACATCTGCTCTTACAGCCAGATTCTCAACGGCTCCTTTATAGAATAGGTCCCTAATTAGTTCTGACCGTAGCCTGGCCTTATTCTCCTCAGCTGCTAGTAGCCTGCTCAACTCTACAGAGATAGCGGCGGCTGTCTGCTTTATGTCCAAGGCTTCCTGTGGGGTTGGGTCTGGTTTATCGGCTAGAACCACTAACACTGCAATAGGTTTATTGCTCCTACGTACTGCTATCTGCCAGACCCATCCGGAATACCTTGCGTTTGTTGACCTATTTGTATGGATGATGCTTTCATTCCAATCTATGTTTAGGTCAGGGGGATCTATATCGGGGAAATTGGGACTTGAAATCATTTGCCCATCGATCTGATAACAAGCCACCGGCATATTCAAGCTCTGTGCTAGCAATCTGATTAGTGCCTCTGGACCTCTATTGCTAGCAAGAATATCCAAAAGCTGTACTTGTGTCTGATTGGTTCTCTGGATACCAGATCGGATCCTGTTGGAGATGAACTCAACTAGGTCCCTCTCCAGCTCTGGAGGGGATACATTAGTCACAGCTAGAATCGGTAGTTCTATCTCGTTAGCAACCTGTATAGCCCTAGCGGAAGGTGCCTGCCATAGGCATATACCAGCTATGTCGGCTGACTTCAAGGATCTAAGCAGGTCTTCTAGTGTCTGGTCTCCGCCTAAATACTCATAAGCTGATGGGGGAATGAGAACCAGCTCTCCTCCCTCAAGTCTAGAAAGTGCAGGAGTGCGTGATCTAGCGGAGGCAACCCAAGTGACTATGTGGTTGAGGGATTGTGCACCTGCAACCACCGATGCCTTTCCACTGAGAGGACCAGACAGCAGTTCACTTATTGAGACCACAAGAGATTATAGTGCATAGTGCACAATAAATTGCAAGTTAGAAGTTGAGTCCCGGAATCTTCATCCCGCCAGTTAGTACGGACATGCGTTGTGCGGCTAGCTCCTGGGCTTTGGTTATTGCTTCGTTTACTGCGGCAACTACTAGATCTTCCAGAGTCTCCACGTCTTCAGGATCCACAACCTCTGGGTCAATCTTGATGCTCAGTAGCTTCATATGTCCGTTCATGACCGCAGTGATCGCCCCGCCACCAGCTGTAACCTCTACGGTTTCGTGCTCTAGTTGTTCCTGGATCTTCATCATCTGATTTTGAAGTTCTCTTACCATTCTCTGATTCATGACTCTCCTCCATTTATCTCGACGATTCTGCCGTTAAAGATTTGTACTGCGGCTCTTACCCTGGGATCTGAGCTAAGTTTCTCCCTCTCAGTTCTTGTATCTGTTGGATTTAGATCTGATTGCTCACTGCTTAGTACGCATTGTATTTTCCATGTTCCCCCTAAGACCTTCTGAAGAGTAGATTCCACAAGCTCTCTGTTTGAGGGTTCTTCAATGTTCTTTTTATGGAAGTCGAATTGAAACTCTAGGACTAAGGTGTTACCATCTTCAACCGCTACTGGCCTCCCTGCCTTTAGCAGGGCTTGTACCTTGAGACTGCTTGCTTTCAATCTGTCCAATATTCTTTGCCAACTTGCCTGTACCCTATCTAATGTTATTGTTTCGCTTTGTGAGGGTTGAGCTTCATACAGCAGAGCATCGTTCTTTGATGTTACCTTGGCGACCATGTCGCTTATCGCATCCTTAACGTCTTCTGCTACCTCTTCAACTCTATGAATAACAGATTTACTGTTTGTGTGCGTCGGGCTAGATTGCTGCCTTTGATTATCTGTCCTTCCATAGGATTGTGGATTTGTGAGTGCGACAGCTGCCAATTCCAGTGGTAGGTAACCGTAAGGCCCAGTACGTATTGTATAGTCTAGCGTGCTAAACTTCTCAGTGATTTCGTGTAATCTACCTATGCTAACCCTGCTTGCCTGCTCGCTTATAGCCTGGAGCGACATCCTTTCTATTCCCGCCTTGCTGGCGTTTTGGTTATAGGCTTTGAGTAGCATTAGATCTCTCAAATAGCTCACAAGCTCATGGGTAAATTGCCTAGGGTCTATGCCGTGCTCAGACAGTTGTGACAGCAATGAGAGTGCTGCTTGAGTATCGCTATCTATGATTGCTCCCACGAAGTCAGCTACTACATCTTCCCCTACTATGCCCAGCAGCTGTTTTACATGCTCCAGCGTTATCTCCTCGTCGCCATATACCGTAAGCTGGTCGAGGATGCTTATTGCATCTCTTAGGCTTCCTGTGCTGGCTTTCGCTATAGCAATCAGGGCATCCTTCTGTATCCTAATGTTTTCGTTCTCAGCTATGAACGCCAGTCGCTCTACTATCTCCCTAGGAGCGATTCTTCTAAAGTCGAATCTTTGACATCTAGAGATTATTGTAGGTAGCACTTTCCAGACCTCAGTTGTTGCCAGCACAAAGATGGCATGTGCTGGAGGCTCCTCTAAGGTCTTGAGAAGCGCATTGAATGCGTGGGTGGTTAGCATGTGGACTTCATCTATTATATAGACCTTATATCTCAGCTCAGCAGGAGCAAAGTTGACCCTCTCGATGATATCAGCTACGTCTTCTACCTTTCTCCTGCTGGCTGCATCGATCTCTATAAGATCTACTGCTCTACCCTCATTTATGGATAGGCATGCACTGCAACTGTTGCAGGGTTTGGTATCTTCTGAAAGGCAATTTACTGCCTTGGCCAATAGCCTAGCAGTGGAGGTTTTGCCGGTACCTCTAGGGCCGCAGAACAGGTAGGCATGAGCAATCTTGCCGGACCTAATAGCGTTTATCAGAGTCTTCTTGACATGCTCCTGGCCTACGAGTTCATCAAAAGTTTGCGAGCGGTACTTCCGGTACAGTGATTGTGACATCATACCTCCACCTGCCATTATAACCGTTGAGCGTTTTCGTATATATGCCTTATTACTTTACTTATTTCTCTGTGATATAATCCACCTGCCGACTTTACTTTTCTTTATTCTTTTACACTCTCGTTATTCTTCTCAGGAGCTCGTCTGTGTTTGTCATTGGCACTGCTGGTCACGTAGATCATGGCAAGAGTACCCTCGTCAAGGCTCTCACAGGAATCGACCCTGACAGGCTGCAAGAAGAGAAAGCCCGTGAGATGACTATTGATCTGGGATTTGCTTGGCTGAGGCTACCCTCTGGCAGAGAGGTATCGATAGTAGATGTTCCTGGTCATGAGAGATTCATCAAAAATATGCTTGCAGGTGTAGGAGGCATAGATGCGGCTATTCTAGTAATAGCTGCAGATGAGGGTGTCATGCCTCAGACGAAGGAACACCTGGCGATTCTCGACCTGCTTGAGATATCTAAGGCTGTAGTAGCTCTGACTAAAGTGGACTTGGTGGATGAAGAGTGGTTATCTCTCGTATACGAGGATGTACTCCAGCTCCTTAAGGGTACAGTATTGGAGGGATCGCCTATCGTTTGTGTTTCATCGCGCACTGGTAAGGGGCTGGGTGACTTAGTTAAGATTTTAGATTCTATTTTGGTGGATTCCCCTCGAAGTGTAAAAGGTGTGCCTAGGTTACCAATCGATCGAGTTTTTACTATCAAGGGTTTTGGTACTGTGGTTACAGGGACCCTAATCGAGGGCTCTCTTATTCTGGGGCAAGAAGTAGAGATACTTCCTACTGGGAAACGGGCTCGAATAAGAGGGCTTCAAAGCCACAAGAATCAAATTAGTTCTGTTGGTCCGGGTAGGAGGGTGGCTGTAAACCTGTCGGGAGTAGATGTCTCTGATATCCAGAGAGGAGATGTGCTTGTTACTCCTGGTAAGTTTAGACCAACAAAGCGAATTGATGTGTATGTGAGAGCAGTAAGTGACCTAGATGATCCAATCACCCATGCCGATAAGTTGGAGTTCTTCTCAGGTACCACTCAATCTCAGGCTATCCTGAGCTTATTGGTAATAGATACCATAGATCCTGGGAGTTCTGGATATGCCCAACTTAGGTTGAGTGATCCTGTGGTGGTCTCTCCAGGCGACTATTTCATACTGAGGAAAGCATCTCCTTCTGTTACGGTAGGCGGAGGAATAGTATTGTCCCCATATCCTAGAAGGCATAAGCGTAGCGATTCAGCGATATTACAGCTGATGAATATCCTTCATAGAGGTAGCATCAACGATAAGGTTGTATCCATCCTAAGCCTCTATGGACCTATGCCCTTGAACGATCTATTGATGTCTCTAGGATATGCTCATGAAGATGACATAAGGGGAATGATAGCGAATAGCCAGTTAATATCAATCAGCTCTGGATATAACTCAGACGCTCTAGTAATGACTAGAGAATTCTGGGACTCTATCGAGCAAGGTGTTACTATAGAGCTCCATGAGTACCATAGTAACTTTCCCTTGAGAAAGGGAATGCCGAAGGAGGAGTTCAGAAAGAAGCTGCCTGTACCTCTTAGGTTTACATCGGCCGTTTTACATAAGTTAATAGAGGATAACATAATAAAGGATTTAGGTGACTCTGTAAGCGCTACTGATTGGCGTTTGGAGGTGCCAGCATACTTAAAGTATAAGGCAGACAGGATATTAGAGAGCATAAGAGCAGGTGGTAGCTCTCCTCCATCTCCAACAGAAATCGATGCTGACAGGGAGCTGTTACAGGCTCTGGTAGATATGGGTAAACTTGTTAAGGTGGATGATGATATTTATTTTTCTATCGACGTTTATGAAGACATGGTTGATAAGATACTTGCTGATATTGATAAGAGTGGACCTATAACTGTAGCGAGGGCAAGAGATCTGCTGGGAACCAGCAGGAAGTATGTACTGGCTTTGCTGGAGTACATGGATGAGCAGAGAATCACCAGGAGATCGGGAGACTACAGGGTAAGAAGGTAGTATAGCTAGAGGAAAAAGATGCTGAATAACAGGAGAAAGATAGAAACAGGGATACTAATTGGCGCCGCTCTTGGTGCTATATACGTTGCTACCAGACCGAGAACTACAAATCATGACTCTTCTAGGCTAGTTAATTGGTCTAAAGTAGAGCAGATGGCTATCAATATGGTGCAATCTCTACCAGATTCAGAGGTGATCGATAGGCATCGCTTGGGATTTATGTACAACGATATGGTTCAGCAAAGTGTAGCTTTCATTCATAGCTACACTGGATTGGATCTGATCCATGGTACCGGCACTGTTTACGTGTTTGATCGCGTAGAGTGGATAAAGGCTAATATCGAAGGGTTTCGCAAGCTCTTCAGTAAGATAGAAGAGATACAAGCGCACCTTGACAATTCTAGCTCGTTGGGCGCTCTAGTGTTCTCTCAGGTAAACAAGCAGCTTATGAGCACACAGATGGGGGTGCTCCTTGGCTACCTCTCAAGAAGAGTGCTTGGACAATATGATCTAAGCCTACTTGGGAAGGAACCTGTTGGTGGCAGTTTATATTTCGTGGAGCCTAACATTCGCAAGCTTGAAAGGGACTTGAGGCTGCCAGGATATAATTTGCGCTTGTGGATAGCGCTTCATGAAACTACTCATGCATTTGAGTTTGAGGCTAATCCATGGCTAAGGGATTATTTCAATAGCCTATTGGAGAGTTATTTTGATGTAGTAAACAGTCAGGTAAAGACTTTCAGGGGTAAGGATCTGCTCAACACTGCCATATCCAGCCTGCGTTCGAGAGATAATTATGAGGGTTGGATGGAGATATTCATGCCTCAAGCTCAAAGAGAGATCTTTCGCAAGCTTCAGGCGGTAATGAGCCTATTGGAGGGGTATTCAAACCATATTATGAATTCTATAGGCTCATCTGTACTGTCGGATTACAGCTATATTAAATCAAGGTTTGATGCAAGACAGACCAATGCCTCTTGGGCGGATAAACTCTTTGCGCGCTTGACAGGACTTCATATAAAGATGGAACAGTACCGTCAGGGTGAGGCTTTTGTGAACAAGGTGGTGGCTGAACGCGGAATAAGCTTCATGAACAAAGTATGGGAGGGGCCTGAGAATCTGCCGTCCCTTGAGGAGATAAAGTCTCCCCAGCTATGGATAGAAAGGATAGATGCTAATGCCTGATATTACTTACATGCGTATACCAGTCATCCCAGATGAACCAGATACTAATCCTGCACCAGACTATCCCGAGGTGGACACGCCGCCCGAGCCAGAACCAGATATACCTGAACCTGTACCTGACATAGGACCAGATATACCTCTGGAGCCTACTCCTGAAGAACCTCCGGAAGTGGAGCCAGAGAGAGAACCGGTCCCAGCTATAGGCTAATTACTAACTTCTGATCTGTTTATTGGTATTCTTGATCTTGGGTCAGCAAGGCCCAGGCATAGATTACTTTGTGTTATAGGAGGGATCATTTGGAAAGAACATTAGTAATAGTAAAGCCAGACGCTGTACAGAGAGGCCTTATAGGAGAGGTTATAGCCAGGATAGAGCGTACAGGTTTGAAACTGGTTGCTTTAAAGCTCTCTAAGATAGATCGAGAGACTGCGCATACCCATTATCAGGAGCACGTAAATAAGCCTTTCTTTCAAGGACTGGTGAACTTTATAACTTCCGGCCCAGTAGTTCTGGCCGTTTTTGAGGGACCTAATGCCGTTTCCATAGTTAGAAAGACTATGGGGGCTACTAACCCTGTTGATTCTGTTCCCGGTAGCATAAGAGGGGACTTGGCTATTAGTCTGGGCAGAAATGTTATACATGGCTCGGATAGCCCTGAGTCGGCAGAGAGGGAGATATCAATCTTTTTCTCTCCTGATGAGATACTTAGCTACGAGAGAGCTATAGATAACTGGATACTGGAGAGGGATTAGGGATTACTTAGATCAAGCAACTTAGTGGCTGCCCGCTGGCGGATCTCGAACAGCTTGGTCAATGCCTCCACAGGAGTCATTGATTCCACGTCTAGATCCGCCAGCTCCTGAAGCAATCCATCATCCGGATTGAGAAAAGTTAGTTGAGGATTATCATCTTCCTCTTCCTTCTTGAGTTGTGCTTCTAGCTCTTTTAGGAGCTCTTGTGCCCGACGGATTACAGATTTCGGAATACCGGCTAGCTTGGCCACATGGATGCCATAGGATTTGTCTGCTCCACCTGGCACGACCTTTCTAAGGAAAACCACATCGTTGCCTTCCTCAAGAACTTCCATCCTAAAGTTCTTGACCCTTGGCAGGAATTCTTCTAATGATGTGAGCTCATGGTAGTGTGTAGCAAATAGGGTTCTGGCTCTTGTCCGAGTGTTGTTGTGAAGGTACTCAACTACAGCCTGTGCGATTGCCATTCCATCATAGGTACTTGTACCTCTCCCAATCTCATCCAGTATTACCAGGGATTTGGGAGTGCAGTGGGCGAGTATATAGGCGGTCTCAGTCATCTCTACCATAAATGTGCTTTGCCCGCTGGCTATATCGTCTTGAGCACCCACTCTGGTGAATATCCTGTCTACTATCCCTATACGAGCGCTGTCAGCAGGTACGAAGCTCCCTATTTGTGCCATGAGGGTTATAAGCGCAACCTGTCTAAGATAGGTGCTTTTGCCCGCCATATTGGGCCCGGTTAAGATAAGTACTTGATGGGTCTCCTGATCAAGGAAGGCATCGTTAGGTACAAAGCCCTCGCTGGCTCTCAGCTCAACTACCGGATGTCTGCCCCCCTTGATTTCTATAACATCATCCTCAGATACTATGGGTCTAACATACTGGTGTCTAACTGCTGCTTCTGCTAGCGATACGTAACAGTCTATCTCGGCTATCTGTCTGGCTGTTGAGAATATCTTGCCTGCTTCTCCAGCTATTCTAGTTATGAGTTCATCAAGCAATTGCTCTTCTATGGTCTCAGCTTCTGTTTGCGAGTTCAGTATGAGTGACTCGTACTCCTTCAGCTCAGGAGTTATGAAACGTTCCGCCCCCACAAGTGTCTGCTTTCTTATATATCTGTCTGGTACCAGGTGTTTGAATGAGTTGGTAACTTCTATGTAATAACCAAATACCTTGTTGTAACCTATCCGCAGGTTTTTGATTCCGGTAGCCTCGCGTTCCTTGCGCTCGAGAGATGCTATCCACTGCTTTGCATTTGTTGATGCGCTCCTTAACCTATCTAGCTCTTGAGAGTAACCCTCACGTATGATCGTCCCACTCCCTCTAACTGCTGGAGGATCGTCCACCAATGCTGACAATATAAGGTCGACTATATGTTGGAAGTTATGGGTGGATACTTGTAGCTGCATGTTACATTGCTGAAGTATCTGTACAAGTTCTGGAATCTTCTCCAAGCTGAGGGCAAGGGAACGTAGCTCTCTTGGAGTAATAGTCTTTTGGACCAGTCGGTTGGCTAATCTCTCCAGATCGGAGACTTGTTTGAGTGCTTCTCTTATTCTTTCTCTAGCTTCGCTATGTGCTACAAACTCCTGTACTCTGTTTAGTCTATTTTCTATGGATTCTTTGGATATCAGTGGCTGGTTAATCCAGTTCCTGAGCATTCTAGCGCCCATGGCGGTGCTGGTATGATCGAGCACGGCTAACAGTGACAGAGATTTGTCTCCTCTCGTGCTCTCTATCAACTCTAGGTTCCTACGTGTTCTATCATCCAGAGGCATAAAGTTAGACAGGAAGTATGTGCTGGGAGGGCGCAGGGTAGATAAAGCAGCTGGATTGGTATCAGAGATGTATTGAACTAGGGCCCCAGCTGATTTCAAAGCTACTGGCATAGAGTCAAGCCCGAACGCCTCTAACGATTGGGCATCGGTTAGCGACAATACCGAGTCCCTAGCTACATCGGTTTTCCATTTCCAGGACTCCAATACCGTGATCTGCGCTGGATGTCCTGATTGTTTCATCCACACATGTTCTTCACTAGTATGGACTTTGTCTGGGCCCTCGCTTACCAAAACCTCTGAAGGCTGAATCCGAGTTATTTCATCTCTGAGCTTATCTAGCCTGTCTTCACCTGTTAGCTCTGTAGCATAGAAGTCTCCGGTAGATACATCAGCGAAAGCTAAGCCGACCCTGCCTCTGCTAAAACAAAGGGCCATCAAGTAATTGTTTCTTTGAGCTTCTATCAAAGATGGGTGATCAACTGTGCCCGGTGTAAGTACTCTGGTTACCTTTCTTTCAACTAGGTTTTTGCCATCTGGCTCACCTATTTGATCACATATGGCTACCTTGTGGCCGTTAGCGATGAGCTTTGCGATATACCCCTCGGCAGCATGGTAAGGAACGCCCGCCATGGGTATCTTTTTGCCTCGAACCTCCCTTGAGGTTAGAACTATGTCCAGTTCTGAAGACACTATCTTAGCGTCTTCGTCAAAAGTCTCGTAAAAGTCTCCCAGACGAAAAAATAGTATGGCGTCCGGATATTGCTGCTTAATTCTTAGATATTGTTGCCTTGCGGGTGTAGACATGACAGTGCTTCGAGGTTACTTCTCAATCGTTGCGGTAAGTCCAAATGATAGTAGTCTATCTTGATAGAGCTCTGCAGTCTCCTTAGCTCCTGCCCAAGCAACCGATTGGCCATTGTGATGAGCCTCAAGCATTACCTGAGTTGCTTTCTCTAGGCTCATGCCTAGGCATCTCATGAGGACGAGTACGACGTAGTCCATGCTATGGACGTCATCATTCCATAGTATGACCTTCCAACCAAAAAGGCTATCGGGTATATCTAGTAATTCCTTCTCTTCGCCAGAGACTTCTCTGTATATAGGCATATCAAAATCAAGCCCCATTATCTCACTCCCGTCATCCTGGCTTGTCTTTTTACTACAGATTGGATTTTATCATCTGTTTGGTCATGTTTGGCACTTGCTTGCTTGTTACTGCTTTCTTTATGCTTCAGATATGTACGACGAGTTAGTTGCGGAACTATACGATTTGGAGCATGATTCGGTAACTGAGGACATAGACCTCTATCTCAGCTATGCAGCTCGCACTGGCGGTCCGGTGCTTGATCTGGGATGTGGTACTGGTAGAGTGATGCTTCCCTTAGTAAAGCATGGGTACGAGGTGGTAGGTCTTGATGCCTCTCCTCATATGTTAGACAGGGCCATGAGACGACTATCAGGTTTGCCTGAGGCGAGATTCAAGCTGATCCATGGTGTGATGCAAGACAGCCTGTATAACTTGCCGGAGGAAACTTTTGGCCTAGCCATATGTGCTCTCAATACTTGGTCGCATGTGCACGATCTACAGCAGGCGATGGAGATTTTGGAGGGTATTAAGAAAGCTTTGAGGCCGTCTGGGTTGCTCATTCTGGACATGGAGGATGTTGCTGGCAGGAGACCTGGCAACGGAGAGGTATTACTAGCTGGCAAGTTTAGGAGAGGTGAGGATATTATTCTGAAGTTGGTGTCTGTAAAGACAGACCAAGCTAACTCTATTGATCACGTTACTATTATCTGGGATATAAGTAGCTCTGATACCCTCAAGAGGGTGGTTTTTGAGGCTGAGATGAGAAATTATACTCTTGGAGAGATCTATCTTCTATTCAAGGCCGCAGGACTGAAGATAGAAAACGTCTTCGGTAGTTGGGACATGACGCCTTATTATGGCCAAGGTGACAGGCTGATAGTTGTGGGAGCAAAGGGAAACATATAGAAGTCTATTCTTCTACTTCCCTCTCTTCAAGCCTTATAGGACCTCTAGGCGCAGAATCTAGGAATTGTTGTACATCTCTGTCTTCGTACCCTGATGCCCTTAGCAGGAGCTCAGAGGCTAATCTGAGCACATCGTTCTGAGGAAAGCCTTCAGTATCGCCAGGATCAAAATCGAAACCCTCTCTAGTAAGGATGAATCCATCGATGCCATCCTCGCCTCTAACGAGCGTTATAAGCACCTTGGCTTCGTTGGGCTGTACGTCGATTTCTTCTTCGTGGTCCTGTCTTTCTAATTCTTCCATTTGTTCTGTATTGTTATCAGGTGATTTTTCCAAAGTATATTGTAGCTAACATATTCAAGTCAAATGCATTCGGTTAGGTATCCTTCGTTGCTTGATTAGCAACTCGGCTTGTTTGCCTAATCCTCTCATAGATGGTGTAATAGTATAAGCATGGTCAAGACTGTACGTAGATTTAGGTTTATAGAACTGGAGCTACTGATATTAGCAGCCCTGCTTATAGTAGCAGGTTTTCTACTCATAACTTTAGTAAGTCGTGGCGAGGCTTACTGGACTCTATCAGACCTATCTACAGCTCTAGCCTTCGTGGGCGCGCTATTTGTTGTTCACCTTTATTTCACGGTCACTCGCTTTGCTGGCGACCAGGTTATCCTTCCTACAGTAGCTATACTTACGGCTGTGGGTCTAGTTGTCATAAGAAGGCTAGAGCTTATCATGCCTGGTGGCGACAACCCCTTGGGCGGTATAGCTATAAGACAGAGCTTATGGGTTCTGCTTGGCATTATCGCCATGATGGTAGTTGCGGCCAAGGTGGATCTAGTTTATAGGCTGCGTAGATATAAATATTCCATCGCCGTTCTGGGTTTGTTATTGATGGCGGCTCTCCTTATACCCTACGTTGGTGTGGAGATAAATGGGGCCAAGCTCTGGTATAGGCTTGGTCCTATTCTCTTTCAGCCTTCAGAGATAGTCAAAGTACTGTTAGTTATCTTTTTGGCCTCATATCTTGATGAACGTCGGGAACTTTTAACCTCTTTCTACAGGGTTGGACCGCTAAAGCTGCCTCCCCTGCCTTACCTCGCTCCTATGGTTACTATGTGGGGGCTGTCGATGTTGGTTATAGTTCTGCTCAAGGATCTTGGCACAGCTCTACTATTCTTTGCTATTTTTCTAGCTCTGCTCTACGTTGTTACTGGTAGGGGATTGTATATTTGGGTACTGGGTGGTATGTTCGTGGCTGGATCTTATGTAGCCTACCAGCTTTTCGCACACGTACAGGTCAGGGTGCTTGCATGGCTGAATCCGGCGTTCGACCCGTATGATTCGAGTTTTCAGATAATACAGTCTTTGTTTGCTCTTAGTACCGGCGGTGTGTTTGGTACTGGCATAGGCTACGATGCCCCCCAGAACATGCCGTATGTACATACCGACATGATATTCTCAGCCATTGGTGAAGAGTTGGGATTGATAGGCACCATCGCCATTCTTGCCTTATATATAGTGCTTATATATCGTGGATTTATGATATCTATGGCTGCGAGACATGGTTTTTACCAGTTGCTGGGCATAGGTATAACAACTATATTTGGCGTACAGACCTTCATAATCATAGCAGGAGATATCAAGCTTATTCCCCTAACTGGCGTCACTCTTCCGTTCATCGCTTATGGAGGCAGCTCCACTTTGACCAACTTTATCATGGCGGGATTGCTCCTCGGTATTAGTGGAGCTAGGGGGAGGGACGCAAATTGAAGTTTTTCCTGCGCCTTCTTAGCCTTGTATGCATAGCTGGGTTGCTCATCTATGGTGCAACCTCTGGTTCAGATGTAATATGGATGTCTTGTCTTTACCTGAGCATGCTGCCTCTCTGCTATTTGATATTTTCCATGATTCCGGTTGATGCGCCTGATTGGAAAAAGAATACATGGAGAATCGTGGGGGTGTTGATGGCGAGCTTTATCATGCTTAGCCTGCAGCTTCTACGCCAGCAGTTCATCATAGCTGATACTTACGCTACCACTCCAGTAGGAGGGCTTTATAATCCTAGGCTACTGAATGCAGAGCTAAGGGTAGTGCGTGGTCGTATATACGATCGGAACGGTATTGAGATAGCCGGAAGGGTGATCACTAAGCAAGGCTATGTTAGGCGTACTTACTCAGACCCTTCTACGTCTTATATAGCTGGTTATTTCACTCCAGATGCTGTGATCGGTAAATCAGCTCTTGAGAAAGCTTATGACGATTATCTTTCTGGTCGTGCTGGTGATCCCATCGAGAGGCTTAGAAGCAAAGTCTTCCACACTCCAATGGTAGGCAATGATCTTGTATTGACCTTAGATGCTAGACTACAGAATCTTGGGCAACGCCTGCTAGGCAGCAGAAGAGGGGCTATCGTGATGATGAATCCTAAGACTGGTGAGGTTCTGACTCTGGTGAGCAATCCCACCTACAACGCCCAGGATCTGACTATGAACCCTGATCCATCTGTAAGAAATCAAGAAATCAATAGGTTGAGAGAGGAACTTTCTAAGATAAGCAGTGGTGCTGATGCCAGGCTAATTAACAGGGCTCTGCAGGGGCTATACTCTCCAGGCTCCACCTTCAAGACCGTTACGGCCGCTGCGGCTATAGATCTTGGAGTTGCGGAGCCAGATAATATCTATGAGGATGATGGTGAATTTGTCGTTGGGGGACATATAGTTAGAGATCCAAATAGACCTGACGAAAGCAAGACTAAGTGGACGTTGCTAGAGGCTTACAAATGGTCTTTGAATGCTGTTTTTGCTCAGGTGGGTCTACAAGTTGAAGCTGCAGGACTTAGGGAATACGCGAGAAGATTTGGCTTCGAGAAGCGTATACCTTTTGATTTACCTATATCAATTAGTCAATTGGCCAAGGATCCAGCCGATCTGAGTAATCGGGTGCTACTGGCAGATACTGCTTTTGGCCAAGGAGAGATCTTGGCAACGCCTATGGAGATTAATTTGATCACTTCCACTATAGCTAACGAAGGTGTTATGCCAGCGCCTTACCTGGTAAAGAAAATAGTCTCGCCAAGTGGTCGAGTTATTGAAGAGAGGAGTTATACCCCGCTTGAACAAGTGGTGAGTAAGGATACCGCACAGAAGATCAAGGAAATGATGGTGGCCACAGTCGACAGTGGGAGTGGTCAGAATGCGAAGATTCCTGGTGTTAAGGTTGCCGGCAAAACAGGTACAGCTCAACTAGGAGAAGGGCAAGCTCCTCATGCCTGGTTTACTGCTTTTGCTCCAGCCGACAATCCTCAGTTTGCTGTGACAGTTTTAGTTGAGAACGGTGGCGAAGGGTACAAGGTTGCTGCTCCTATTGCTAAGGCCATGCTACAGGCAGCTCTGCAGGAATATAGTAAGTAATGTGGTGCTTGCAATTGGACCATTAGTGTTCCTATAATCAGTTAGCCTTTAAATCCAGTCCCGTGAGGCTGGCAAGGCAAGGACAATCTGGCTATAGCTATATAAATATGTCTGTTAGCCTAAGCTCCTGCCTGCCGCCTTGCGGAAAAAGCAGGAGCTTTTATTATGGGTCCAAATAGATTAGATGAGCGAGCGAAGAATCTTATAGATCAGTCTGCCATGCGAAGGATGCTTATCCGCATGGCACATCAGATATTTGAGAACAACCCTGACCTCTACGATGTAGTCCTAATAGGTATCCGTACCCGAGGAGTGCATCTGGCCCATAGGCTTCAGACTGAGCTGCTCCGTATCGGAGGCGTAAAGGTCCCGGTTGGAGAGATAGATATCACCCCCTATAGAGATGACCTCTTAAGAAGAGACGATTACCGATCTAATTACTCCAATGTAGATTTCCAGGTTGAAAACCGTACAGTGATACTTGTCGATGACGTCCTTTACACTGGACGCACGGCTCGGGCTGCCATGGAGGCTGTGATAGATATGGGTAGGCCAGCAAGGATTCAGCTGGCTGTTCTTATAGATAGGGGGCACAGGGAATTACCTATAAGGCCTGATTATGTAGGCAAAAACCTTCCATCATCTCGAGAAGAAGAGGTTCTAGTAAGGATATCAGATGTCGATGGGGTGGAAGGGGTATACATCGTAAGGAGGGGAGAGGACTGACATGAGTTCAAACGCACAGACGGTAGAAAGCAATCAGCTAGTTGTAGCTTACCCTGAGACTAGGCTGCCACTGGGTAGAACGTTGGTACTTGGCATACAGCATGTACTAGCTATGTTCGGTGCAACCGTCTTGGCGCCGATAGTCATGGGTTTTGACCCAAGCCTAGCGCTTTTCTTCTCTGGTGTGGGAACGATCATCTTTATTCTAATTACAAGAGGCAAGATCCCATCTTACCTGGGAAGCTCCTTTGCATTCATCGCTCCCGTCATTGCAGCTAAGGCTCAGGGTGGCATACCGGCAGCACTGGGAGGGATCTTTGCAGCAGGAGTTGTCTATGCAGTTATTGCAGTAATAGTTATGTGGGCTGGGCCACGATGGATTGATGTTGTGATGCCTCCTGTGGTTACTGCTTCGGTTGTAGCTGTTATAGGCCTGGCTCTGGCTCCTACTGCTATCAACATGGCTTCAGGTAACATAACGCTAGCGATCATAAGCCTGCTGGCTGCCGGCATTATCGCAGTGGGAGCTCGAGGCTTTCCTCGCCTAGTCCCGATACTTCTTGGTGCGATCGTAGCTTACATTGTTGCACTAATAATGGGCGAGGTAGACCTTTCTCCTGTTCGCAATGCTGCTTGGATAGGGCTGCCCAATTTTGTGCATCCTACATTCAGCTGGAGGGCTATATCCCTGATAGCGCCCGTAGCTTTGGTGCTTGTAGCCGAGAACGCAGGCCATATCAAAGCTCTTGATTCCAATATGGGTCGTGATCTTACCCCCCATCTAGGTAAAGGATTCCTGGGCGATGCTGTGGCCACTATGGTGTCCGCCTTGGGTGGAGGCCCTGGACAAACAACATATGCTGAAAACATAGGCGTCATGGCTATGACTAGGATATACAGCATCTATGTGTTCATAGCTGCGGCCGCCACGGCCATAATTCTCGGCTTCTGTCCAAAATTTGGGGCGCTGATTAATTCGATACCCGTTCCAGTTATGGGTGGTATATCAATATTGCTATTTGGTCTTATAGTGGCTACCTCAGGAAGGATTATTCGGGATGCGGGAATTGATTTTACTAGTCCCAGACCTCTAATAGTATTTGGAGCTACCCTTGTCATTGGGGGAGGTAGCGCAGCATTACAGTTTGCACATTCTACGGTAAGTAATCTGGTGCAGGCTAACAAATTGCCTGCTGATGTCCTGTCGCAAGTACCTACCGGGACCATCAATATAGGCAATTTCGCACTTGGTGATATGGCTCTGGCCACATTTGCTGCAATACTTCTCAATCAAATTTTGCTCAGATTGGAGTCTCAGCCACAACAAGGAGAGTCTATCGCTGTAGCTGATGCAGAGGTTTGATGGAATGGCTGTCGCAGTTCAGAAGCATTTGCTTGATGTAGATACTCTAGGGAAAGCTGGGATAGAGCGAATATTGAAGCAGGCTGAGTGGTTTGGTAGGACCGATTCAACTGTCTATTCGCATCAGCTAGCTGGCAAACTAGTTGTCAACCTATTCTATGAGCCAAGTACACGGACAAGAATGTCTTTTGAGATAGCTGCACGTAAGCTCGGGGCTGAGGTTATAAATTTCGCTGTGGCCGGGAGCAGTGTAGAAAAGGGCGAGTCTCTGATAGATACTGTTCGAACTGTCGAGGCTCTGGGGGCGGATGCCATAGTCTTGAGGCATCAGGCTGCTGGCGCCTCCTACCTGCTGGCAAGACACTACTCTGGTGTGATTATCAACGCTGGAGACGGTAGGCATGCTCATCCAACTCAGGCGCTGCTAGATCTGCTGACTGTTTATCAGGCATTAGGCCGCATTGAAGGTGTTACCGTGGCTATCGTAGGCGATATCCAGAACAGTAGAGTTGCCAGATCTAGCGCGATCGCACTCGCTATGTGCGGAGCTAACGTTAGGCTTGTATCTCCTCCAGCATTATCTATACACCCAGATTGGTTATATGGACTCGGCCTATCAGTTAGCATGCATACCTCTCTCGAAGAGGGGATCACAGGTGCTGATGTAGTTATGCCTCTGCGCATACAGAGAGAAAGGCAGGATCAGGGGTATATACCCAGTATTCGCAACTATATAACGAACTATGGCATTACCCCAGAAGTCATAGCAAAGTACTGTCCAGACGCATTTGTTATGCATCCTGGACCAGCTAACGAGGGAGTGGAGATATCTGCGGATCTTATGGTAGCTCCCAACAGCTTGATCCAAAAGCAAGTTGCGAACGGCGTGCTAGTTAGGATGGCAGTTCTTAGCATGCTTCTAGGAGGAGATAGTGAGTAGATTACTGCTGAGAGGCGCCAGAATAGTATGTCCTTATACCTCGATTGATAGTACTGGAGACGTTCTAATAGAGGACGGTCGGATAACTGCCGTCTGCATTGGTAAGTCGCTGGATGTAGATCAGGCTGAAAGTGTAAACTGCGACGGTTTAGTGTTATCCCCTGGTTTCGTAGATGTGCATGTACACCTCAGAGAGCCCGGAGAGGAACATAAGGAAACTATAGCGTCTGGAGCAAGTGCAGCTCTAGCTGGTGGATTCACCACTATATGTGCTATGCCTAACACGAACCCTGCCTTAGACAATCCCAGGTTAGTTAGATGGGTAGTAGATAGGGCTAATGGTAATGGCGTAAGGGTTCTCCCAATAGGTGCTATTACCATTGCGAGGCAGGGTAAATTACCGGTTGATTATGAAGCTATGGTTAAGGCAGGGGCCGTAGCTTTTTCCGATGATGGCAGTCCTGTTATGAACTCCCGAATGATGCGTCTGGCTTTACTTTACTCCAGAACATTGGGAGTGCCCATATCCTCCCATTGTGAGGATAGTGATCTATCGGCTAATGGTTGTATGCATGACGGAGCTGTTAGCGCTCGTTTGGGACTTCCTGGAATACCTGCTAGCGCGGAGGAGGTCATGATCTATAGAGATCTAGCACTAGCCGCTGAGACAGGGGGGCATATACATATTGCGCATGTGAGCACCTCTGGAGGAGTTGAAGCCATCAGACATGCGAAGAAGATGGGTGTGCAAGTCACAGCTGAAGCTACACCCCATCATTTTACCTTTACTGATGAGTGGGTGGCAGGATGGCAAGATTCTAGTGCTGATCGATGCTTGAGCATTTCAGCATACGATACTAATGCTAAAGTCAATCCTCCTCTTAGGTCTAGAGAGCATGTTGAGGCAGTCATTGAAGGCCTAGTTGATGGGACGATTGACGCAATTGCCACTGATCATGCTCCGCACTCAGTTCTCGAAAAAGATTGTCCGTTTGAAGAGGCAGCATTCGGTATTAGTGGACTTGAGACTGCCTTGCCTCTTAGTCTGGAGTTAGTCAGAGCCGGAAGAATTTCTATGATGAAGATGGTGAGCTTGCTCACCATCTCTCCAGCCAAGGCCTTTGGTATTGACCATTGGGGAATAGAGGAGGGAAGAGATGCGAACCTGGTGTTGTTCGATCCCAACCTGGAGTGGACAGTTACCCCATCGACTCTGATTTCCAAGGGCAAAAATACCCCTTTGATTGGTAGGCAGGTCACAGGCCGAGTACTTATGACCATATTGGGAAATAAGCGCTATGTAAGAGAGGAATTAAAGGCGAAATGGAAGCAGCATTAATTCTGGAAGACGGCAGGATATTCAAAGGAGAGCCATTCGGCTACCTCGGCTATACAGAAGGAGAGGTTGTGTTCAGCACGTCCATGACTGGATATCAAGAGATGTGCACCGATCCCTCCTACTATGGGCAGATACTATGCCTTACATATCCTCTTGTTGGTAACTATGGGATAAGTGAAGCCTTCGATCAGTCTGTCCGTCCTTGGATAGCTGGACTAGTAGTTAGGCAGCACTGTGATCATCCTTCCCATTGGTCTAGTCAGGGAACTATTGATTCATACCTCAAGAGACACGGAATTCCTGGAATAAGTGGGGTTGACACCAGGGCATTAACCCGCCATATAAGATCTCATGGCACGATGCGAGGCGTACTTGTATCTGATATGTCTCAGTACTCGCTTGAAGAGCTACTAGATAAAGCTCAGAGGGCTCTTACTCCAGATGATCTTCCCAGTGTGGACACGGTTAGCCTGGGTAAGAAATATGAATACAAGGCAGATGTAGCTGGCAGGCGAATAGTAGTAATAGACTGTGGCCTCAAACATAATATACTCAAGTCGTTGGCTAAGCACCCCGTAGAGATAATTGTAGTTCCTTATTCAGCTACCGCAGAGGATATACTAGAGCTCTCTCCCGATGGTGTACTCACCTCACCCGGACCAGGCGATCCCGAAAATGCTGAAGCTCCAGTTAGAGCTGTGAAAGCTGTGCTGGACAACGATGTGCCTTTCTTCGGTATATGCCTGGGGCACCAGATACTGGGACTTGCCATCGGTGCTACCACAAGCAAACTTAAGTTTGGTCATCGAGGGGCAAATCACCCAGTAAAAGAACTAGCTACTGGGCAAGTACACATAACATCTCAGAATCATGGATACCAGGTAGATGCTGATAGCATACCAGTGCATGAAGGTTGGAAGGTCAGTCACGTTAGTCTGAACGATGGCTCGGTGGAGGGGATACTGCACGTAACCAGGCCAGCTTTCTCGGTGCAGTACCATCCGGAGGGCTCTCCTGGCCCTGATGAGAACGAGTACCTATTTTCTAACTTCCTTTCGATGGTTGAGAATTATTCAAGGAGGCAAAGCTAATGCCCATCAGGTCCGACATAAAGAAAGTTATGGTTATAGGTTCTGGCCCGATAATTATCAGCCAAGCTGCAGAGTTCGACTACTCTGGTAGTCAAGCATGCAAAGCTTTGCGAGAAGAGGGCATATTTGTTGTGCTTGTGAACTCTAACCCTGCGACCATCATGACCGATGAGTCCACAGCGGATAGAGTGTACATTGAGCCCCTGAATGTGGACGTGTTGGAGAAGATAATTAGCAGGGAGAGACCTGATGGCATATTACCAACGCTCGGCGGACAGACGGGCCTAAACCTGGCAGTTGAGCTGGCCTCTGCGGGTATTGTTGATAGGTATGGGATTAAGCTTCTTGGGACTTCCCTGGATAGTATCAAGCAGGCAGAAGATAGGCTACTGTTCAAGCAGCTGCTCCAGGAGATAGGAGAACCTGTAATTGAGAGCATGACTGTGCATTCTGTACAAGAAGCCATAGCTTTCGCTAATCAGATTGGTTACCCGCTCATTAGTAGGCCTGCATATACGCTTGGAGGGACTGGCGGTGGCATCGCTCACAACCAGGGAGAGCTGACTAAGCTAATAGAGCATAGCCTAAGGGCTAGCCCGATAGGCCAAACCCTACTCGAGAGATCTATAGAGGGTTGGAAAGAGGTCGAGTACGAGGTCATTCGAGATAGCGCAGACAACGCCATCATAGTCTGTAATATGGAAAACATAGATCCTGTGGGTGTACATACTGGCGATTCTATTGTGGTGGCTCCGAGCCAGACTCTGTCTGATCGCCAGTATCAAATACTCAGGGATTCAGCGCTTAGAATAGTGCGCGCTCTGAAAATTGAAGGTGGTTGCAACGTCCAGTTTGCCCTGGATCCTAAGTCAGATGACTACTATGTCATAGAGGTCAACCCAAGGGTTAGTAGAAGCTCAGCTTTAGCATCGAAGGCCACTGGTTATCCTATAGCTAGGGTTGCCGCCAAGATAGCGTTAGGTCTTACACTAGATGAGATACCTAACGCGGTTACGTCCTCGGCAACGGCTGCTTTGGAGCCTTCACTGGATTACTGTGTGGTCAAGATACCTCGATGGCCTTTCGATAAATTTACGGAAGGTGATAGGAGGATAGGTACCCAGATGAAGGCTACCGGCGAGGTTATGGCTATAGATCGATGCTTTGAAGCAGCTCTACAGAAGGCAGTACGTTCTCTGGAAATCTCGGGCAGAAACCTGCTCTGGGAGTCTCCAAAGTGGAATGACCTAGAGGAGCTGGATAAGGCTTTACAAGTGCCTACAGATGAGAGGCTTTGGGCCATAACTACTGCGCTGAGGAGAGGTTATACAGTTGAAGACGTCTCTGAGAAGACGAAAATCGATCCATGGTTCATAAAGTGCATGGAAAATATAATCTCCTTGGAGGGTGTCATCAGACGTTCCGAGTTAGACAAAGCTCTATTGTGGAGGGCGAAGAGGCTAGGCTTTTCCGATGCATATATAGCTCAGATTAAGGGCGTAAGTGCTGAGGACATCAGGAAGTTACGCAAGCAATGGGGTATAACTCCCGTATGGAAGATGGTGGACACATGTGCCGCCGAATTTGAGGCTACAACTCCCTACTTCTACAGCACGTATGAGGAGGAGAACGAGGCTCTCCCACAAGAGGGTAGGTCATCTGTTGTTATAGGTTCCGGTCCTATACGAATTGGTCAGGGCATAGAGTTCGACTACTGTAGCGTCCATAGTGCAAGGGCTCTAAGGGAAGCTGGAGTAAAGAGCATAATGATCAATAGCAATCCTGAGACCGTTTCCACAGACTTTGATACTTCGGATAGGCTGTACTTTGATCCACTTGACGACGAAAGCATTAGAGATATAGTCGAGAATGAGCGTCTGGAAACGCTTGCCGAAGGCTATCCTACTCAATCTACGCTTGAAGGTGATGAACTGCCGGTAGCAGGACCTCCTGTGATTGTACAATTCGGTGGACAGACGGCCATAAATCTTGCCTCCAAGTTACACAGAGCTGGCTTTAAGGTCCTAGGTAGTTCGCTAGAGTCCATCGATTTGGCGGAGGATCGAGAGCGCTTCGACGGGTTGCTCAATAGCCTGGGGTTACTTAGACCACCTGGAGGGACTGCTAGAGATCTGGATTCTGCTTTGGAGACCGCTACCAGGATAGGTTACCCGCTTCTTGTAAGGCCTTCTTATGTTCTGGGTGGACAGGCTATGAGAATAGTTTACAACGAAGTAGAACTTCTGGACTATATAGATGCTGCTACCGAGGTAAGTGGGGACCATCCAGTTCTGCTTGATAGGTACATCGAAGGCACTGAAGTGGAAGTAGATGCTGTATCTGACGGAGAGACGGTGGTTATCCCTGGTATAGTCGAGCATATCGAGCGAGCAGGCGTGCATTCAGGAGACAGCTTTGGCGTGTACCCGCAGATAACTCTGGATGACCAGGATGTCTCACAAATTGAAGAGATCACGGTTAGGTTGGCTCGAGCTATGAACGTCAAAGGGCTGATGAACGTTCAGTTTGTGGTTCAGGATCATCAGGTGTATATCCTTGAAGTAAACCCTAGAGCCAGCCGTACAGTACCCTTTATTAGCAAGGTCACCGGGGTGCCTTTGGTAACTCTAGCTACTCACGTGATGCTTGGCAGTAAGCTTGCTAATATGGGTTACGCTACGGGGTTAGTACCTAGGATGCCACTATATGCCGTGAAAGCTCCGGTATTTAGCATGTCGAAACTAGCTGGGGTTGACACGGTTCTTGGCCCCGAGATGAAGAGTACAGGCGAAGTTATGGGCGTAGATGTTGAATATGAACCAGCACTTATGAAGGCTATGATAGCCGCAGGTATAAATCCTCCTCCAGGGGGATCTGTGCTGATGTCCATAGCTGACCATGAGAAATCCGAGGCTCTGCCATTAGCTGCTGCTCTGGTTGACATGGGCTACACGTTGGTCTGTACCGAAGGTACGTCAACCTTCTTTGAGGACAATGGTATCCGTGTAAACCAGGTAGTGCACAAGATAGGATCAGTACGCCCAGATATCACCGATATCATCCGGAGGAGGCAGGTTTCCTTAGTAATCAATACGCCCTCTAGGTCTGGTAGGACCATAAGAGATGGTTTTGAGATTCGTCGTGCGGCTGCAGAGTCCGGTATTCCCTGCCTGACATCTCTGGATACAGCTAAGTCTCTGGTGAAAGCATTACAGAGAAGAGGAGATTATAATATTGCTACTGTTGTAGAGTATAGGCAGGGTGCATTGGATATTTTGGCTGTGTAACTTCTTTATTACGGTTTGTTGGGAGTGATGTGTGAAATATATATACGCACTGCTTATTTTTTTACCTATAGCAGTACTTCTACACTTTCTCGTCCCAGACTTATATCTGCTTATATTTATTACTTCTGCTATTGCCCTAGTTCCTCTTGCAGCTGTGCTAGGTCAGGCTACTGAAGAGCTAGCCGTCTATACCGGTCCACAGGTAGGAGGCTTATTGAACGCTACTCTCGGGAACGCAGCTGAGTTGATCATAAGCATAGTTGCTCTTCGTGCGGGTTTGGTCGACCTAGTAAAGGCTTCTATAACTGGCTCTATCATAGGCAACATCCTAATAGTTATGGGTGCAAGCCTGTTAGCGGGTGGTATAAAGAACGGCATCCAGAGGTTCGATAGGGGTAGCATGGGGGCTGTTGCATCCATGATGTTGCTTGCTGTTATATCGATATCTGTTCCAACTATCTTTTCGGCCACGATACAACGTGAGTCGGGTCATGAAGATGTACAGCTGCTAAGCGATGGTGTAGCTATCGCCATGATAGTGGTATATGTCCTATATCTATTGTATTCTTTCTTTACCTCTCCTAACTCCCACAAAGGTGTTTCTGATAGTGCTGAGGGTGAGCATACGGCTAGCTGGACCCTTCCTATGTCATTGGGTCTACTCGTTGCTTCCACTATAGGTATTGTGGTAATGAGCGAGATACTAGTAGGAGTTGTAGAGGAGGTTGTAAGTGCCTTAGGGTGGACAGAGATCTTCCTGGGAGTAATGATCATACCTCTCGTTGGTAACGTGGCTGAGCATCTGGTAGGAGTGCAGGTAGCCTTAAAGAATAGAATGGACCTGAGCCTTTCTATATCCTTAGGTAGTAGCTTGCAAGTAGCACTGTTTGTAGCTCCAGTGCTGGTCCTAGTAAGCCTGCTTTTCTCTAAGCATATGGACTTGGTATTCACAAGATTTGAGATAGTTGCACTTATAGCCGCTGTTCTAATAGGTAATCTAGTGGTATTGGATGGTGAAAGCAACTGGCTTGAGGGCGCACAGCTTATTACAGCATATGTCATATTAGGGATAGCATTCTATTTCTTACCTGTTTAGGAGGCTTATGAGGGAGACGAATGATACCCGAGAATTATTAGTTCGAAACGGTGCACTTCTTGAAGGGCATTTCTTACTTTCGAGTGGACTACATGCGCAATACTATGTTGAGAAGTTTCGGATTATTGAGAAACCTGATTTAGCTTCATCCTTATGTAGCCAGATCGTACAGCATTTTGCTGATAGGAATCCAGAGGTTGTTGCAGGGCCGACTACTGGTGGGGCGATATTAGCCTTCGAGGTAGCGAGACAGATGGGGTTGCGAAGTATAATCGCTGAACCTGCTCCGGCAGGTGGTAGGGAATTCAGACGCGGTTTTGAGATTAAGCCTGGTGAGCGAGTGCTAATAGTAGATGATGTCATGACTACTGGAGGATCCGTGAAAGACACTATTGAGGCTGTCAACCGGTTGGGCGGTAATGTGGTAGGCGTTGGTCTGCTTGTGGACAGATCTGCGGGAAAAGTTGATTTGGGTCTTGACTATTGGGCTACTATAACTCTTGATATACCGACTTATAACCCAGAAGAGTGTCCCCTTTGTTCCGCTGGAGTACCAATTACTAAAAGAGGGACTTCTGCTAAGGTTAACCCGTAGCTAGTATATCGTCTGAGTCCAGTTGACGCTCAAGCTCCGCCAGCTCTCGAATGCGATGTCTGATCTGAGCTAAAGTAGCTGGATTTGGTCTGCGTTCATATTCAGCCCTAAGCTCAGTTATTATTTGTGAAACGCGGCCTATGGTACGTACGGTAGATAGAAATGGATCTTTGTGAAAACCTTCGTTATTACCCAACACCTAACCCTCCCTACCTTCCCCTAATTATACCGTGTTAGGGTATAAATATTGTTGCGTTTTGCTATTTTCTAGCAGTATTTATGCCTTTGCTCATGTATTTACGAGAGGTGATAATGGATTCTCAGGATAAAATCAGATCTCGTGCTGTAACGCTTCTTAAAACTGGTCCGAAGAGTGAAGATTCTTTAGCTCGGGAACTTTTTGGTGCTATAAATAGTGGTCCTGCTTGGATCCGGATCCTGGAGCAGTGTCTAGATGGGGATCCCAGATTAGAAAAGGATCCCAACGGGGTTTGGAGACTTAAGGAAGATGCCTTATCTAGACAACCAGTTTTACTTACCGGTCGTACAACTAGAGCTAACAGAGGTCGATTGCTTTTGCTAGCAATATATGCTCCTGAAGAATCTACGGTAAGGTATTGGAGATTTTCTGTTGATTCCAAGGTGCCGTTATATCAAGAAGGGCTGTACGATTGGTTTGTGGATATAGAACCTGTGCCTTTTGAGCATGTAGCAAAGGATATCAGCTACTACTTAGCGGGTAGAAATGTATACGTACTGGATATCAAGGTCTGGAACTCTCTAGCCTATGAATTTTCTAGGATAGGCTTGTCCCCAGATCTAGCCGAGCCCGTGGTTGTAAGTTCTAAAGGCTGGGATAAGGGTAAATCAAACTACGTTCTCAATGGCTTATCGCCGGGACCGTTTTTAAACTATAACCCCCTTGTAGAAGAGATACAGGTGATTTTGAGTGCGATCAATAGTAGCTACACACATCA
Organism: Thermobaculum sp. T2p; assembly: GCF_059335935.1. Classification (NCBI taxonomy): domain Bacteria; kingdom Bacillati; phylum Chloroflexota; class Chloroflexia; order Thermobaculales (SeqCode); family Thermobaculaceae (SeqCode); genus Thermobaculum (SeqCode); species Thermobaculum sp. T2p. The sequence goes on along the minus strand of NZ_JANZYQ010000017.1, from coordinate 44,916 downwards.
TGCTGCTCAAGACGTAGGTTCTAGACTACGTCGCATGCAGGAAAAGGTGAGAGCTGTACCGGAATGGCCAGGAGTGTATATCTTTTACGACTTATATGGTGTTCCTATGTACATAGGGAGCTCCTCTAATCTCCGTAGCAGACTTAGGACTTATCTGGGTGGGCAAGTAGACATAACTCGCAACATGAGAGGCTTTCTTGAGAATGTGAGTGATTTTGATTATGTGCTGTTGGCTACACATCTTGAGGCGCAAATTGAGGAAATGGCTCTAATAGCGGGCCTGAACCCCAAATACAACATCCAAAAGATGCGAACCCGCAAGCTCTGGTGGTTGAGAATAGAGAAAAAAGATAGCATCAAGTTAACTGTTGCCAGCGATAACAGGAAAGAAGGAGCTATTCATATAGGCCCTTTACCCAATAGGAAGCTGCTCTACGACCTAAAGATCGTAGTTCAATCGGCACTAACTTTCTGTCCTTCTATTCTTCCTAAGGAACCTGAAGTTCTTGCGCAAGTTGTGCAGGATCCTGAGAAACTACAGCCAATAATAAGCCGACTTATTTATATAACTGGTCTAGATAGTAAGCATAGCCTAGAACGGTCAAGTATGACGAGTGTTTTGCAGAAGATCGAGAGGGGCCAGTTCAGCTTGACCTCTGACAGGTTTCAAGGTCCTGCTATCATAATAAGCTATTGTTCTCTGAGTCGAGAGCTGTTATTTACTGGAGTTATAAATATACCCATTGTTGCCACCAGGGCTAGTTGGGATGACATCGAGGACGTTCGAAAGAAGATAAAGAACCTATTAATTTTATTGGAGTCCTGTCAAGAACCGACGAACGTGCCCACGTATGCGCTTTCGATTACAACTGAGTGGCTCTATGAACATAGATTTGATAGTAAGGTATGCTTCCTACCAATTACGTTAGAAGAGGTAATCAGTAGGGCACAGCAGTTAGTAGAAGAGCAAGGGAACTCACTATAAGGTCCGCTCTAACGTAAACTGAGCTATCTCCATCATGGCTTCACGAGAATCGCTGTTAGGTAGCACTAGTAAAGCGGACTTGGCCTCTTCAATAAGGGCTGCTGCTTTGTCTCTTGCCTTTTCTAGAGCTCCTGAAGATTTGATAATATCTATAGCCCCATCATAATCTTTGCTGAGTCCTGATATGACTGCCTTAACATGTTCAGCTCTGTGATCGTTAATGTCGGCACTTTGAAGGAACAGTATTACTGGTAGAGTTATAGTACCCTGCCTTATATCGTTACCCACAGGCTTGCCTATCTGTTCAGTAGATGTGAAATCTAGCAAGTCATCTATGATCTGGAAAGCTAACCCTAACTTTTTGCCATAAGTGGTTAATGCTCTTCTGTGAGATTCTGGTGCTTTGGAGAGTATAGCCCCAGTTTCGGTACAACACTCGAAGAGAGCTGCTGTCTTTGCGTATATTCGTCGATAGTACTCTTCTTCTGAAGGTACTCCGTTGTTCTTCCCTAAACTCTGCCTCAGCTCTCCATCTACTATGACTATCAGGACTTTCGCAAAAAGATCAATTGCTTCTGGATCTGACGTCATTGCCGCGTAGTGAGCAGCTTTTGCAAACAGAAAATCTCCTAGGAGAATGACAACTCCAGGGCCAAATATCGAGTTGGCAGTGGCTATACCTCTTCTGACGTCAGCTTGGTCTATTGTGTCATCATGTATAAGAGTTGCAGTATGCAGTAATTCAACGGCCACGGCGGCGTTAAGCAGCTTTTCGTGATCCGGCGAGTTGATGCTGCCAGAAAGAAAGACTAGCGCAGGTCTTAGTCTCTTTCCACCGGCTAAAATCAGTGATCTTACTACCGATGCTAGCTCCGGTATCTCTTCTGGCACTGATTCCAGTAGTTTCTGTTCTACTTGCCTGAGTTCCGACGATATGATTCCGAAGGAAGTGAGTGTAGTCACATCAAACCTCAAGTTGAATAATATTAGCCATTACTATCTATACCATGACTTGCTACTATATCAGCTATCTTAGTTAATGTAGCAGTAGCCACTCCTGTTGGCCCTTTGGCTAGATGTGGAAGGTCCTTATTATTCCAAGCAGTGCCTGCTATGTCCAGGTGTACCCATGGAGTATCTTCAGCAAACTCCTTGATGAATAGAGCACCAGTTATAGCCCCGGCCTCTCTGCCGCCGCTATTAGCTATATCCGCTATGTCGCTATTTAGCTGTTCTCTATACTCTGCAAAAGTAGGCATCTGCCACATCTTCTCACCTACTTGTGAGGCGGCGTTGAGCACTACATTTGTCCAGTACTGATGGGACCCGAAGACTCCCGTGGTAATAGTTCCAAGAGCTACTACGCAGGCTCCTGTGAGCGTGGCAACATCTACCAGGTGTGTTGCACCCTCCCTCTTGGCTTGTACGATGCCATCAGCAAGTACTAATCTGCCCTCAGCATCAGTGTTTAGCACCTCAATGGTTTTCCCGCTGCCGGCTTTTATTACATCTCCAGGTCTCATGGCTGAGCCACTAGGCATGTTTTCAGCTAGGCATAGAATACCAACTACGTTCACTTCAGGTTTAAGCTTAGATATAGCTATCATCGCACCTAGCACTGCTGCAGCGCCAGACATATCTGACTTCATCCTGTGCATATTCTCAGCCGGCTTGAGTGATATACCACCAGTATCAAAGGTTATGCCTTTCCCTACGAACCCTATAGTGTTTGGGCTGTCGCTGGCTAGATATTTGATGATTACCATTCTCGCAGGTTCTGAGCTGCCGCTTGCGACCGCGAGGATAGCACCATAACCTCTTTGCCTTAGATCCTCTTCCTCAAGTATCTCACAAGCCAATCCATTGACCTCACATAAACTCTGTGCCCTGTGAGCAAATTCCCTTGTTGTTAGTACATTGGGAGGCTCGTTAGCAAGGGTTCTGGCCAGGTTAACCGACTCTCCAATTGCTGTAGCCCTGTTGATGGTTGCTTTTATATCGGAGCTTGAAGATTCTAGTATGAGCTCTATACTTTCTACGTTTATTTCCTGAGAGGGGGTTTTATATATTCCGGGTGAAAAATTGCCCACTATAGCGCCGTGTACCGCCGCTGCTACCAGTGCTTCGTTTGGCTCTGCGAGTGATGGTAAGAATATTGATAGGTTATCGATTTTATGTTTCCTGGCCCACCTGACAGCAGTCCCAGAGAACTTTCTGATGTCCTCTACGGTATTACTGAGCTCGCCCATCCCAATTAGAAGGATAAACTTATCCCTTTGTCCTGCATTTATTAGGGATACTTGACCCTTCTGTGATGCTACGCCGACCAGATCCGTCGATGATATATTTGACTCTATTTGGTTCACATAGGGCAAAGCCTGCCCTGCAAACATTGGTATTGCTACATATCTTCTTTCGGATTCAAGTGGTTCGCCAACACGGTAAGTAATCTTCATATCTCTTCCTTTTACCTAGCCATCAACCTTGGTGATCATAGGTATCTTACCTGAAACCGAAGAGATTATAGCAAGCTGGGCCCGTGTCTTTCTGGACATACGTCGTATCCTGCAGCTAAGATTCCATATGTGAATAGAGGTAATGAGCTAGAACAAACCAATAAACCCTCCTATGTAGGATTATACGTTCATATACCTTTTTGTAGAACCAAGTGTATCTACTGTGATTTCAATTGTTATGCCGGGAAAAATGCTCTCATACCTGATTATGTGCTTGCCCTTAGTAAGGAACTTGTAACCTACAGTAATCAAGGACTGGCTGCGAAAACGCTCTATATGGGAGGCGGCACACCTAGCCTTCTTTCTCCCAGTCAGGTTGAGTGTATCATTAGTACTGCGCATGATTACCTTAGATTGTTTGATGATGCTGAGATAACAATGGAAGCTAACCCTGGTACGGTTGATGAGCAGTACCTTAGAGCTATCCTAGCTTTGGGTGTAAATAGAGTCAGTATTGGTATACAAAGCTTCAAGGATGATGATTTGCGCAGGCTGGCTAGACACCATACGGTTGAAGATGCTTTGGAGGCTTACAGTGCTGCAAGGGCAGCAGGATTTGAGAACATCAGCGTCGATCTGATATATGGCTTGCCATTTCAAACTCTAGATGACTGGAGACTTAACTTATCCCGTGTAATAGATATAGAGCCTGATCATTTATCACTTTACGCGTTGACTGTTGAAGAAGGAACCCCATTACATAAGTTGATATCACGGGGGAAGCTGCCCTCTCCAGATGACGACTTAATGGCTGATATGTATGAGCTTGCTCAAGAGGTCCTGGAAAAAGCCGGATATATACACTATGAGATAAGCAATTGGTGTAGGCCAGGTAAGCAGGCCAAACACAATATGATTTATTGGAGAGAAGAGCCGTTTATAGGGGCTGGGGCAGGAGCATATGGGTTTCTAAACGGCGTGCGCTATTACAATGAGTTATTGCCTTCTAAGTATATTTCACTTATAAATAATGGGCAGAGCCCTATATTTTGGCAAGAAGAGCTGAGCGCGCCCATCGAGAGGTCTGAATACGTTATCCTGCATCTACGGCTTGCGGAGGGTGTGAACGCCGAAGATTTTCAGCTACGATACGGTCAAAGCTTACGATCTTTTCTGAGCGGTAAGATCGATGATGTTGCTGGTTTGGGGCTTGTAGAGTGGAAGGATAACTATTTCAGACTCACTTCGAAGGGCAGACTGCTTTCTAACGAAGTGTTTGTTAGGATACTTCCTGATTAGAATTGTAGGTTTACAGCTATCTAATACGCAAAACACAATAGTTCTTAGTTATTTTTATTGGAGGAAAACCTTGCCAGAGTTTTTGGTAACCTTCGTAGGTCTGCTGTTGAGGGTACTAGAGATAGCCATTATAGGTAGAGCGCTGATATCCTGGTTTGACCCTTTGTTTAGGAATCCAATATCGCGTTTTCTCTACGATGTCACTGAACCTATTCTTAGGCCAATACGTAACTTTATGCCTGGGGGAGTGATGATTGATTTTTCTCCTTTAGTTGCTTTGATAATTCTTTGGATAATAGAGAGGCTGTTTTACTCAGCTGTGGCTGGCTAGATCTGAAAGTTTTATCTGTTGAACCCGACCTTCTTCGGATACGAGGCTGGCTGTCTGTTTGTATAAGTTCAGTTTAGCTACTTTGTATTCTTGGCCTCTCCACGTGACCTTTTCTCCCAGCTTCGGTATGTACCGTATTTGGGGTTGAGTTTTGTTTATAAATGTTACTATCCCTAGTTCTGAAGATATCTCCTTGATCCTACTTGTTAGATCGATATCATCTGTGTTTATTTCTATTCTTAGGAATCTAAGCAAAGGATCCAAGCTAATATTCACGATTTTTCCTGGTGTTGATCGCATTTCCCTTACTAAGCTTTGAACTACAGAGTCCTTTTCTGGTGGGGAGGGCTCTGCAGAGAACATCTTGATGCTAGCTTGAGATTCAACATTGATTTTGGCCAAGTTGTGCGCTATACATACTATTCTCGCCCATCTTAGTCCTTCATTCGCTAGATCTATCAAGCAGTAGGAAGATGTACTTGGAGATGCTGGGGTGTGATTTTCTACCCATGTTAGCTCATTATGTCCAAGTATCCTAATGCCTAGAATATAGCTCATACTCTAGGTAACCTCAGAAAGAGGTTTTCTAGTACTAACCTTACGTTAGCATTTGAGTCGAGCATATATATAGCCCTTAGAATATGCTGTATCAACTCGTAGCCATGTTGTGGCCCTAAGGAGACTAGGAACTGAATAAGATCTACGTTTTCAGATAGATATGATTTACTGCTGTTTTCTTGAAACGTCTTGATAGTTGCTAGCCTTATAACTCCTATCCAGTTAAACAAGAGAGAGTACAAATCATCTCTATCGTTAGGCTTATTGGACCAATCTTTGGATAATTCTTCAGCGAACTTCAGCCTTTCAATGTCATTTGATTGGAGGACTTTATTCAGGTATTTCCAATCATCATTTACCTGGGTTACTAGCGCTCCGTCGTGAGCTGCCCTAATTGCCCATCCTGGCCTGCCGTTGGACAGAGTCGCTATTATATTTGCCTCTCCTTGCTCGACACCTAGGCTATTGACCAAATAGCTGGTAATTTCACTATGTGGAACGGGTTGTAGGTTTACTCTATAACAACGTGATCTGATCGTCTCAGGGAGCGTGTAATCATCTATAGCTATAAGTACTATTGTCACGAAGTCTGGGGGTTCTTCCAAAGTCTTCAGGAAGGCATTGGCTGCTTCCTCTGTCATTGTAGATGCGTCTTCGATCAGATAGACCTTCCTGTTAGCCTCGAAAGGTCTAAGATATATGCGCTCGATGATGTTCCTGATGGAATCTATACCAATCTCTCTAGAAGTTTTGCCTGATTGTTCAGCCTGTAATGCCAGGCTAATCGTCTCGACATCAGGATGTGAGCCATGATAGATCTTCCTGCAGTGTATGCATCTGCCACATGGGGGATCATATATTTCGGCGGAGCATAGTAGTAATGCGGCGAACCATCTTGCCAGAGTGCTCTTGCCTACGGATGGAGGACCGGTAAATAGCCAGGAGCCGCTAGCTCTATTTTTTGTCTTGGCTGCGGACAGTAGCTGCAATGCTTGCTTATTGCCTACAAACCCTGACGAGCTGGTGCTGATCATAGCCTTCTCTTTTATTTAGCTTTTACTTCTTGTTCCTGCTGTGCTGGGCTCTTAGCTGGTGCTATTTTCGCAGAAAAGTGCTCAATTATCTTCTGCCTGGTTGTGTCTTGAATTACTACCGAGGGTACCTGCCTGCTATTGGCCCAGCGCAGTAGCTGTGCAGAAGTTAAAGCTGTGTTCTTACAGTCGTCTAACATCAATACAGCGTCGGGTGATGTAAAGACCACTGCACCGCTCACGGGAACATCTCCAAAGCCTGCCTCTTGTAAGTCCTTTGCTACAGCTTCAAGAGATGCCTGCAAATCTATTGAAGGGTTTCCCAGGGATGGCTCGCCAGTAAAGAAACGTACCAAGATGTTCTTTCGTCTTTTCCACTTGTTACCATTACATTCTGTTACGCCGCCGTGATTACGAGTTTCAATTACCAGTACGCCTTCGGGACCTACGAGTATACCATCTACTATTACAGAACCCACGGGTATCCAATTACCTAGCCAGTACCTGTTGCTCAGGGATTTCAAAGCTGTGGCTAGTCTCTGATCCGTCCTCACGTTTTGTCCTAGGTCAAACTGGATCTGCCTAGTAAGGCTCGTTATTATATAACCGATGATCATGAGTGGCCATGCGACAAATATTAGCTGCTGATACAGCAGGACTATTACTACTGAAGCTGTTAGAAAGAAGAACCCTATTAGTAACGTTCTCTGTATTAGGCTTTGGCGGCTTCTTATGTACTCTGAATTGACTGCTACTTGCACTTGTTTTACCCTTGATATTCTCTAAATATCAGCACGGCATTCTGCCCGCCGAAACCGAACGAATTAGACATAACAGTCCTTACATCAGCTCTTCTGGCCTCGTTGGGCACGTAATCAAGATCGCATGCTGGATCAGGGGTTTCGTAATTGATCGTAGGAGGAATCACCTTATCGTAAATTGTCATTACAGAAGCTACTGCTTCTATGGCTCCCGCAGCTCCTAGCAAGTGTCCTGTCATAGATTTGGTAGAGCTGATAGGCACCTTATATGCATATTCACCAAAGACTGCTTTTATTGCTAAGGTTTCTGCGGCATCGTTCAGCTGTGTGCTCGTACCGTGACCGTTTATGTAGTCTATTTGGTCTGGACTCAGGTGTGCACACTCCAGTGCTTTGCGCATGGCTCTGGCAGCACCAGTTCCATCAGGCTCTGGCATGACCATATGATAGGCGTCTGAGGTTGCGCCGTAACCTACTATCTCAGCATATATCTTGGCACCTCTTTGCAGAGCGTGTTCAAGGGATTCGAGCACTAGTATAGCTGCCCCTTCCGCAGGTACGAATCCATCCCTATTTTTATCAAAAGGTCTACTCGCCTTTTGAGGCTCTTCATTGCGGGTGCTCATAACACGCATAACGCAGAATGCAGCCAAGCCCAAGCGACAGATAGGAGCTTCAGTACCCCCTGCTAGCATGACATCTGCTTCGCCGCGCCTTATTACTTCAAAGGCTTCACCAATGGCTTGAGTGCCAGCAGCACAAGCGGTCACTATAGTGCCGTTATACCCATGAGCCTTGAATGTCATTGCCACCTGTCCTGCGGGCGCGTTTGCTAAGCTAATGGGTGCGAAGAAGGGGCTAATTCTCATAGGACCTCGTGTAAATAGAGTCTGTGCAGCGGCCTCAGTATCAGGGAAACTCGAAGTTCCGGTACCTAACAGCACGCCTATCCTGGGATTTTGCTCTTCAAAGCATAGCTCTGCGTCCTGCACAGCCTGTTTTGCAGCCCCAACAGCAAACTGTGATGCTCGGGACATCCTGCGTACCTGCTTGGGATCAATATACTCCTCTGGATTCCAGTTTTTTACCTCTCCGGCTATCTTGGTCGTGCAACCTTCGGTGTCGCACATGGTGATGGTATCTATTCCAGACTTTCCATTGACAAGCGATTCCCAGTAAGCTTCTTTCCCTATGCCTACAGGAGAGATTACTCCCATGCCTGTGATTACAACTCTTCTGTTTTGTCTGGAGTTGTCCGCTACTTCCAGAGGTTCTACAAGGGACTGGGGCTCATGAGCTACGTTGGTGGCAATCTGTGCAATTTGACGCTCTATGGTCTCTGTAAGTTCTCCACCTTCCTCCTTTATGGTTGCTCTAAGCTTTTCTATAAGCCTTTCCCTTAGTTCGACCTTGTTTTCGGTAGTCATTAAGCTACAAAACACCCCCATAATTTATTTTTAGTAACTGTTTTTCATTTAACTGCTTGCTGGTACACTAGGTCAGGTTTCCTAGCTGCTGTTGTTTCATCTAGTCTTCTGACGATAGTGTTATGTGGTGCTGATTTTACTAGCTCCGGATCGTTCTCAACTTCTTCGGCTATTTTTATCATAGCTGCAGCGAACTCATCCAAGGTTCTCTTGTTTTCCGTCTCGGTAGGTTCAATCATCAGACATTCTTCTACAATAAGTGGAAAGTAGATTGTTGGTGGATGAAAACCGTAATCGATGAGCCTCTTAGCTATGTCTATGGTACGTACACCAAATCGCTTCTGCTTTGATCCTGAAAGCACAAACTCGTGCATACAAGGACGATCGTATGGTACTTGATAAGCGTCTCTTAGTAGAGACAGAAGATAGTTTGCATTGAGTATAGCATGTTCGCTGACAGATCTTAGTCCCTCAGAACCTTGCTGCATTATATATGTGTACGCCCTTACTAGCACTGCAAAATTCCCCCATAGTGATCTTACTTTTCCTATGCTCTTGGGGGGATCCTGAAACTGATAGATCCTACCTGCCTCTGTATCTCGAGCTACTACTACAGGCGATGGCAGAAATGGAGCCAAGAAGTCCTTAACTGCTATTGGACCTGCACCTGGACCTCCTCCACCATGGGGTGTTGTGAAGGTTTTGTGCAAGTTAAAGTGGAGTACATCAAATCCGAGCTCGCCTGGTTTAACTATACCCATTATGGCGTTCATGTTTGCGCCATCACCGTACATCAATCCACCAGCTTCGTGAATAACTTCGCATATCTCTCTGATATGCTCATCGAACAGGCCGAGGGTATTGGGATTAGTAAGCATCATAGCAGCTACTTCTTCATCTACCAGCTGCTTTAGTTCCTCGAGGTCAACGTTGCCGCGATCATCGCTTCTAACGGTTACTACTTGGTACCCGGCCATGGAGGCAGTAGCTGGGTTCGTGCCATGAGCGGAATCTGGCACTATTACTTTGGTTTTGTGTGTCTGGCCTATACTATCTAAGTATGCTCTAATCACGAGCATACCGGTCAGCTCGCCGTGTGCGCCTGCAGCTGGTTGTAGTGAGACGGCATCCATACCGGCGATTTCCGCTAATGCCTGCTGGAGCTCATACATAATTTGTAGGGCTCCTTGGACCTTCTCGATAGGGGTATACGGGTGAACTCTCCTAACGCCTCGGTGAGCAGCTACCTCTTCGTTGACTTTGGGATTGTACTTCATCGTACAGGACCCAAGAGGATAAAAGGTAGTATCTATGGCAAAGTTCAACTGAGACAGCCTTACGAAGTGACGAATCACCTCAAGCTCGCTGACTTCTGGCAGATTGAGATCTTCCCTTAACAGTTCCTCTGGGAGATTTGCTGTAGGGACTTGACTATCTGGTAGACTGTATCCGGTGGCGCCATCTCGGCTCCATTCGAAGATTAGAGGTATGGTCATTATGCTCGATGCTCCGAGAACTCTAAAAATCCTATATGCGGCTAGATTATATCATAATATTTGAATGGCACTCATGATGCTGTCATACACCTGTTAGTTTGCGGAGTAAACTTGCACATTTGGATATACAAGATAAAGCATATACAAGCCTAGAATACGACAAGATACTACAGCTGCTAAGTAAGCACACTTCGTTTAGCCTTAGCAAAGAGCTGGCTCTATCTCTACGTCCGCTGAATGATCTGGAAGGAGCTATAAGGTCCCAGCGAGAGACAACTGAGGCTCTCAGAGTTTTACAACTCAGACCAGATATAACGATAGGTGGAGCTAGGGATATTAGGAGTCTAGTCACAAAGGCAAGTCTGGGAGGTGTATTAGACCCTTCGGAGCTGTTACAGGTCTCTGATACTATAGCAGCTGCCAATAGTTTCTCCAGGCAGCTTGGTAAAGTCTTGGAAGGTGTAGACTCCTTTTCTCTGCTATCTGCCCAGTTGAGGCACATAGTTGACCTGTCTGATCTGCGTAAACAGATAGACGCGGCCATAGATGACCAGGCCCAGGTACGTGACTCCGCTAGTACTACTCTTGCAAGGATAAGATCGCAGCTGAGATCAGCGCACGATCGCTTAATGCAGCACCTCAATAATTTGATTAGCTCTTCGTCTTATAGGGATGCCCTGCAGGAGCCGATCATCACTCAGAGAGATGGAAGATATGTAGTCCCTGTACGTGCGGATGCAAGGCACAGGATACCGGGCATAGTTCACGATGTGTCAGGCAGCGGGCAGACGCTATTTGTAGAACCACTAGCTACCGTAGACATGGGTAATAGGATTACTGAGCTTCGTAGGCAGGAGTCTGAGGAGATAGAAAGGATACTTGCCCAACTATCCGAAGCGGTTGCTTCGGCTGCTTCGGATATTATGAGGACTTTACTTGCTCTCGCAAGATTGGACTTTGCCTTGGCCAAGGCAAAGTTCTCTCAATATTTGGATGCTTGTGAGCCCGAGTTGGTAAGTGCTGAGTATAAAGGAGATAAACTGTTCCTGCCTGATGCTAGGCATCCGCTATTAGGCGGGGACGTAGTGCCCATAACCATTTTCTTGGGAGAAGATTTTAGAGTACTGGTTATAACCGGGCCTAATACTGGCGGTAAGACCGTAGCCCTCAAAACTACAGGGCTCCTTTCTCTGATGGCTCTAAGTGGTCTACACCTACCTACAAGTGAGCGTGCACGCGTGCCAGTGTTGAGGTACATCTTGGCTGATATAGGCGACGAGCAAAGCATTGAGCAAAGCTTGTCGACATTTTCTTCTCACATCATCAATATCAAGAAGATGCTGGAGGTGGCCGGCTCCGATACTTTGCTGCTGCTGGATGAGCTGGGAGCGGGTACGGACCCAGAAGAAGGAGCAGCTATAGCTGAGGCAATTATCGATTATCTTCTTGAAAAGCGAGCTTTGGTGGTGGCTACTACTCACTATCCTGAGATCAAGGTATATGCTCAGACCACTCCAGGCGTTACTAACGCGTCTGTGGAGTTTGATCTGGAGACACTCTCACCTACGTATAGGCTGAAGATTGGCCTCCCGGGCCGTAGTTATGCCATAGATATTGCACAGAGGTTGGGCTTACCCGAAGCAGTTATTGAGGCGGCAAAATCTAGAGTCTCACCCGAAAGCAGAGCAACCAACGATCTGTTGGAACAGATAGAGAATGAAAAGAAGCTAGCAGATCAAAGATTAGCCGAGGCAGAGCGGATTAGACGTGAGGCAGAGGAGCTTCGTTCACGCGCTGTAGCTGAACTTCAGGAGGCTGAAAGGATAAGGGAGCAAGCTCTTGAAGAAGGGTATCAGCAGGCTCTAAGAGAACTGGAAGATGTACGCAGGGAGATCGATGAGCTCAGGAGAAGATTGAGTGCCTCTCAGGCAGCGAGCAAACTGGGGGAGATCACCGAGTCCCTAAGAACAGTGGAGAATGTTGAGCGTCGCGTGAGGAAGCTTACAAGGAGTTCGAAGAGGCCTAGTGTTATTAGAAGGACCCCTCAGGTAGGGGATAGTGTGAGAATAATGAGTTTTGGTACCGAGGGAAAGGTTATTAGTATAAGTGATTCTACTGCTGAAGTACAAGTAGGCAGTGTCCGATCTAGGGTTCCACTATCTGACCTGGAGGTTGTAGGGGGGAAGCAAAGCCTCGAGGCCTCGTCTCAAAAGCGTACCCGTGGTGTCAGGCTAAATGTGGATGTTAGGGCCAACATATCCACAGAACTTGACTTGAGGGGAATGAGAGCTGAGGAGGCTCTTTCTAAGCTTGATGAATATCTCAATGATGCTTACATACAGGGTATTCCTACAGCACGTATAATTCATGGCTATGGTACTGGAGCTTTGCGGGATGCAGTCAGGGGTATGCTGCAGGGTCATCCACTGGTCTCCGTATTTCGGCCTGGTAGCCCAGGTGAGGGAGGAGACGGGGTAACTGTTATCAATCTTATCTCCCGCTAACCATCCTGTCTTCCAGGCTGGTTGGCTGATACTCGTCGGGCGTGTAGGACATCTGAAGTAGTACGGATCTCAATCTAGTAAGCCATCGATCTGGCTTGCCACTAATCTCTACTCTTACCTGACCAGGCAATATCCTAACTCCTCGCCAATGTGCCAGTCTCTCAGCAGGTGGAGGGTTGTCGGCTTTGATTATCACTTCGTTGTCCGCTGCTCGTATTGCAGTGACACCTGCTTTTGCTGCCACTATCTTGAGATCTATGAGCTTGATCAGGTTTATGGTCTCTTCAGGTAGCGGCCCGAACCTATCTCGCATCTCGTTTTCCATCGATCTAAGCTCACGTGCCGTTGATGTGGATGCTAATCGCCTGTACAACCTGATTCTGGTGTCTCTATCAGAAACGTAATGTTCGGGTATTAGAGCTGGAATCGGCAGATCTATTGTTACTGCAGGGGGCTCACTGATGGGCTGTCCTGTGCGCAGTTCCTGTACTGCTCTCTCTATCATTTGGGTGTAAAGCTCTAGTCCAATGGCGTAAACATGTCCACTTTGCTCTGGCCCCAAGAAATTGCCTGCTCCCCTTATCTCAAGGTCCTTCATAGCTATCCGGAAGCCAGCCCCCAGCTGAGTAGCTTCTGAAATTGCTTCCAGCCTTTTCTGTGCGTCCTCTGTCATCCTAGCATCAGGTCTGTACATGAGGTATGCGTATGCTCGATTGCTGCTTCTACCCACCCTACCCCGTAGCTGATAGAGTTGAGCTAAGCCCATATGTGTAGCATCGTCAACTATTAGCGTATTAGCGTTGGGGATGTCTAGTCCTGACTCGATAATGGTGGTACATACTAGAACATCATAATGGTGATGCATGAATTCCAGCATTACCTGCTCTAGCTGTTGTTCTGGCATTTGACCATGGGCGACAGTGATGCGAGCCTCTGGCACCATCTCTTGTAGTTTGTGTGCTACCTTGTAGATGTCCTGCACTCTATTATGCACGTAGAAGACCTGTCCGCCTCGTTCCAACTCCCTTATGATACTGTCTCTGATGATGCTGTCATTCTTCGGAACAATATAGGTGTATACAGGTAAGCGATCCTCGGGAGCAGTTTCTATCACACTCATATCCCTTACTCCCGAAAGCGCCATTTGCAGAGTCCTGGGTATAGGAGTAGCTGTAAGGGTCAGCACATCTACCTGAGTACGTATCTGCTTGAGCGTTTCCTTGTGCTTGACGCCAAATCTTTGCTCCTCATCTACTATGACTAGTCCAAGGTCCTTGAACACTACATTTTTTTGGAGGATGGTATGTGTACCTATAACTATATCGACGTTACCCTTCTGCAAATCTTCCAGGACTTGGTCTCTCTCCTTCTTGGTCCGCAGCCTGGACAGCATTTCAACTCGTATGCCAAATGGGTTAAATCTGGACCTAAATGTTTCATAATGTTGTAGTGCAAGCACAGTTGTCGGGACGAGTACCGCGACTTGTTTGCCATCTGCCACAGCCTTGAATGCAGCTCTAAGCGCCACTTCGGTTTTGCCGTACCCTACATCCCCACATATCAGTCTATCCATGGGCTTTGATGATTCCATATCAGCCTTGACATCTTCAATAGCTGCCAACTGATCATCTGTTTCCACATAAGGGAACGCACTCTCGAACTCTCTATGGAGTTCATTGTCTGGGGAAAAGCTATGACCTTTGGCTATCTCTCGGGCCGCATATAGCTGAAGCAACTCTTTAGCTAGTTGATCTGCCGCCTTCTTGGCTCTTCTTTTGGTGCGCGCCCAGTCGGCAGTTCCCAACCGACTGAGCGCAGGCTCACCTCCACCAATGTATGGAGAGATTCTATCTATTTGGTCTACTGGTACATATAGTCTGTCCCCTCCGGCATACTCCAGGACCAGGTACTCTCGTTCTGCTCCTGAGCTACCTCTCATAACGTTGCCTACGTACTTAGCTACCCCATGGTCTACATGTACCACGTAGCTACCTGGTTGGAGGTCAGCTAGGAAGACCCTCTGAGGAGCTTTCCTTGGAGAGCGCGCTCTTCTTGGCTCCCTATAACCCCAAAGTTCCGTGTCTGAAAGAACTACCAGATTGATGTCGTCACATATCCAACCATCTTGGATGGAGCCAGGTACTATGAATATCTGCCCCTGTTTATCATCCTCCTCTAGTGCCAATGGCAAGTTGTGCTCTTCTGCCACGTGGCGGATTCTCTCATGGTGCCGAGTTACGATAAATACAGTTCTACCCTCGTCAATCCAAGATCGTAGGTTATCGACGATGTCTATAGTGCTGGATCTAATCTGCGGAGCGGGATAGAAACTGAGGTTGCCCTCAGCCGAATTGACAGGTTCGATCTTCGGTAACGTCTTGAGTCTATCCTCTATAGTACTCCACTCAAAGACAGGGCTAAGCAGGTTCGAGGGTATATCTCCTGATCGCTCCATCTCCAATCGCATACCTTCAATGTGTGAACGCAGGGTGCTTGCAGTAAGTGCAAGTCTGTCAGGCAGATCTGTGAAGACTATACTGCCTTCGCTGAGGTAATCAAGCAGATTCCCCTGACCGCTTGGAAAGTACGGAGCTATTATGCTATGTATGGATGGAACGTCACCTGCTGATAGCTTTTCTAGGGACTGTTTCCAGTTGGATGCTACTTCATGCCGCAGATTAGACAGATCTATCTGCTGAAGACGTTCTAGTGCTGACTCATACTCGGCAACTGGGATCTCGTATGGCGAGATTATAGAGAATGAGTCTATTTCTCTGACAGATCTTTGAGTTTCTGGATCAAACAGCCTTATGCTGTCGACTTCGTCGCCAAAAAGTTCTAATCTGATTGGCAGATCCGATGATGGTGGCCATATATCGAAGATACCGCCTCGCCGTGAGAATTGACCAACTTCTTCGACACTGGGAACAGGCGAGTAACCGAACTTGGACGCTCTGTTAGCTAGGGCAATAATATTTACGGTAACTCCTGTCTTGACAAGTTCTCTATGATCCTCAAAGTAGCGTCGAGCTAACGTGGGTTCCAGGATGGATTTCACGCTTGCGACGATTAGCAGCGGCTCCCTATCTGTTTGTAATATTCGCTCCAAGGCTGCGAGCCTTCTGAATGGCGAGTCTTGAGTTGGGGTAGCTATCCTCTCATAAGGTAGATCATCATGTGCTGGCCATAGCAGTACCCTCTTGGGATCCCATAAGTATGTAGATAGAGAATCCGCTACGTTCTGAGCTTCTTCTGGCCTCGGTACTATCAGCAGGGTGTCTGTCTGCATTTCGGCAAATAATGTTGCCCATAAGGCTGGGTAGGCAGAAGGGACAGCAGATGGAAGATAACTGACCTTTTCCCCTCTACTGAGTTGTGACTTTAGATGCTGGATTTGCTTGGACTTAGATAGCAGTTCTATTAGAGGTTTTGTTGTTGTCATTTATATCCAGGAAAGTAACATTGGTGACCTATCTAGTATATCAAGTCGATTTGTACCTATCTCGTTGCTTTGGTGTTGAAGCTGTTCATGGTTGCCTCTACACCTTCTTTGATCAAAGATTCCACTGCATCTGCTGCGCGTGTGATTATATGATCAATGTAGGACAGTTGCTCCCTGCTCCATTTCCCAAGGACGTAATCTACTGGATCTAACTTTGGGTCCCTCCCTATGCCTACTCGAATCCTTATGAATTCGTTACTACTGATAGTATCTATTATCGACTGAACTCCTCTATGACCTCCTGAGCTACCTTTGGTTCTCACTCTAATTGTTCCAAATGGTAGATCTAGGTCATCATGTATAACTATCAAGGAGCTCTGATATTCCAGATTGTAGCGTCTGAGCAGAAGCTTGACTGCTTGCCCACTGTTGTTCATGTAGGTGACGGGCTTGGCCAAGATTGCTTTGTAGCCATCTATATAGGTTTCTGCCACTAGTGCTCTGTCAATAAGAGAGAACCCAGATGTTTTATATCTACGGGCCAGCTCATCTACTACTAGGAAGCCTACATTGTGTCGTGTATGTGCGTACTCTTTTCCAGGATTCCCGAGACCAACTATCAAAAATCCTCTATTCATCTAGTAGTTCCAGTGCCATGTAGATAGCTATATCTCCAGAAGTGAAATGCTTCTCATTATAGCCACATATATGAAAGCCCTGCGACCTAAAGAATGCTATAGCTGGATAGTTCTTAGTCGATATCGTACAAGTAATTGCCTTCATATGGTTTTCTCTAGCCCAACTGATAGTAGCGCCTATCAGGGAGTTGCCAATGCCTAATCTGCGGAATGGCTTGTCTACCACTATTTGCTCGATCCTAAGATATTGCTCTTCTGTACTTGCACATAGGAAACCAACTAGCTTGTCTATTTCGGCCACTAAAAACAGACTTAATCTGTCCCAATTGCTCTCAAGATACGATGGAATCGGAGGATCAGTTATTGCTCTGGGCCTTGGTAGCCTAGCTGTTAGTAGTCGAAGGGAAAGGTCGTCTTCTGAGCCTATACCGTAGGAATCTAGTGCTATCTGCCAAACCAGGTCGGTGATGAAACTGGCATCTAGCCTCTCGCATAAGGCTATATCTGACAACCTTCCAGCTCTGATCATTATATTATTAATATCCGTTCCCATTCAGCCTCATCCCGTGGGCTGTAGCTAGAGCCTGAGTCACGGAGTCTAGAGTGATCACGGTTATCTCGACATCTTCTGTATTCATGAGATTTACCAGTTGTTGGAAAGTCCCGTGATCCCTTAGAGCGTCGTTTCCCTCTGTTGAGATCAGCACTATGCGTCTTGCTCCGGATTGTATGGCCCTAACAGTTTGTTCTATTGGATTATCATTCTTTGAGACTGTAACGAAGAATGCCGGCTCGGGGGCGATTATCTTGCTATAAAGATATTGAGCAATTATGCGTAGGACCGAGGCAATTGGTACAGCGATTAGAAGTCCCAGTATGCCTCCATAGCTGGCTCCAGCCATTATGAAGAATATAACTATTATTGGATTGAGGTGTACCACTCTACCAATCAGAAAAGGTATTACCAGATTGTCTTCTAACTGACGCAATATGAAGTATCCTAACGCTACTACTGCTGCGAGCGTGAGGTTATTCCATCCAAATGGGGGGTTAGACTGGAACAACGCTACACTAACAGCTATACCTCCTGCCGTGTAAGGTCCGATAATGGGTATGAGCTCAAGAAAACCTGTCAATACTCCCAGAAGCAGGGCGTACTGTACGTGTATCGTAGATAGGAATATCCATGTAGCTATAGTCATTATGGCTAGCAGAATTAGCTGGCTCCTTAGGTAAGCCCCTAACGTATCGTTGATTCTCCTTAGCAAGCTCTCTATTTCGTGCCTGTATGGAGCCGGGGTGAACTCGAGAAACGAGCTCTTTATATGGTCTGCGTGAAGAAGCAGGAAGAATGTAGCGACGAGAAATATAAAAAACTTAACTGCTTTGTCTATGACTACGGTCAGGATGGGTACTGCCATCCTGCGTGCGTAATCTGCGAAGTCATCACTAAGAGCTACAACCTGTGATTCTAATTGCTTGAGATCGACGGATATTCCCCATTCTCGCAGCATCTGGTTTCGATTAATGAAGCCTTCTATTTGATTGAGGATGTGTGGCACTTGGTTAGCTAGGGCTAGTGACTGGTCTCTGATGATGGGCACAACGTTTATGAGACTCCACGCGACCGCTGAGAAAACAGCTATGTACAGTAGTATGATCCATATAGCTCTAGGTACTCCAGATTCTCTGGACAAAAAACTCACAAGTGGGTGAAATATATACGTGGCTACAATAGCCCAGATAAACGGTGTAAGCAGGTGAGCTGTGCTATGGAGAAAGTAAAGAATTACGGCTACCGAGATCCATATAGTTATCTCTTTAGCCCTCTTGGTAAACCTTATTTCTCTCACCTTATGGAACCTCAACCATTTCTCAGCGGGAATATATCACAAGCTGAGCTAATTTTGTCGAACTAACCAACATTACATATATCTCTTATAATATTGAAAGCGTGTATCTTTACAGGAGAATGAGTGTATGCATCAGAATTTGAGAATTCCAGGTCCAACACCTTTGCCTGAGCAAGTACAGGCGGCTATGCACAGAGATATGATAGATCATAGGGGGCCGGAATTCGCTCGTATTCTACAACAGTGCACTGAGACGCTCAAGTATTTCTATTGCACACGGGGGGATGTGCTAATATTTCCCGCCTCGGGTACTGGGGGATTAGAAGCGGCCATCGTCAACACTTTATCACCTCGTGACCCAATCTTGGCTGTTATCATAGGCGTCTTTGGTGATAGGTTTGCCAAGATAGCTGAGACTTTCGGTCTCGATGTGCGACGACTATCTATACCCAGGGGTAGGGCTGTAGATCCCGATCAGCTTCGTCAAGCCCTTGATGAGAACCCGGATGTAAAGGCAGTATTGATCACTCATAACGAGACATCAACTGGCGTTACCAATCCTCTGGAGGAACTGGCACATATAGTAAAGGAAAGAGATCTTTTGCTATTAGTAGATGCGGTAAGCTCGATGGGGGCTATCCCGGTAATGACCGATGAGTGGGATCTGGATGTGGTGGTGTCTGGATCTCAGAAGGCCTGGATGATTCCACCTGGTATGGTGATGGTTAGCGTCAGTGAACGTGCATGGCAAGCTGTTC
The DNA here is from genome assembly GCF_059335935.1 of Thermobaculum sp. T2p. Classification (NCBI taxonomy): domain Bacteria; kingdom Bacillati; phylum Chloroflexota; class Chloroflexia; order Thermobaculales (SeqCode); family Thermobaculaceae (SeqCode); genus Thermobaculum (SeqCode); species Thermobaculum sp. T2p. Next base: position 25,377 of record NZ_JANZYQ010000017.1, on the reverse strand, counting down.
AGACTGCAAAGCTCCCCAGGTATTACTGGGATTTCAGGGCAGCAAAATCCTCGCTCGAGAAGGGCCAGACACCTTACACCCCTGCCGTAAGTCTTTTCTATGCCTTGGAGGTTGCTCTAGATTTGATGATGCAAGAAGGACGTGAGGCTATATGGAAGAGGCATGCTGAAGCGGGAGCTTATACTAGGAATCGTATAAAAGAAATGGGGCTAGAGCTATTTGCCGATGAGCGCTATGCCTCTAATACAGTTACGGCTATCAAAGTACCTGAAGGTGTAGATGGTAAGATCTTCAAGAATAACTTGCGAGATAAACACGGGGTTATAGTGGGTGGAGGCCAAGCTGAACTCTCTGGGAGGATTATCAGGTTGGGACACCTAGGGTACTTTACCAAGGAGGATATCTCCGCAGCCTGTGATGCCATCCAGATGGAGCTCGAGAGCCTGAAGGTAGCCGCTCAGTAAATTTACTTTAGTAGCTCATATGTCTTGCCTTTCGAGCTTTCATTGATAGGTATCTCCTAATTTACTATAATGTCAACAGACGGCTCACGAGTGCGACCCAATGGCGCACATCGGAGCCGTTAGTTCTACTTATGGCAAAAGGGAGATAAATGACACACGAATCCATGGGCACCACAGGTCAACATTATAATGATCCTTTTCCTGGAGAGAACGAGGAGTTAGACAGAGAAGTCAGCGGTTCGGGTAACCTATCCGCTGGTTCGCCGGACAAAGATAACAGCCCGAGCTCCCAAAGAGGGCAACAAACCTCCCAGCCAGAAGAAGATATTACTATGGAAGATATTCTGGCTAGCGGGGAGGCAGACTATCGGGCTCTGCACCGAAACGAGATCGTAGATGGCGTGGTAATGGGGTTCGATAACGGCGACCTGATAGTGGATGTGGGAGGGAAGAGCGAAGGTATAGTTCCCGCCTCCGAGTTAACTACGCTAAGCGATGAAGAGAAGGAGTCTCTTGAGCCGGGTCAGCCTATTGTGGTCTCCGTGCTCAATGCTAGTGAAGACAATGAGGGACGTATAGTCCTCTCAGTGGATAGAGCTAGAGCTGAGCGTTTGTGGCGCGAGCTTCAGCAAAAGCTTGAAACTGGTGAGATCGTCGATTGCAAGGTTGTAGGGTATAACAAGGGAGGACTACTTGTAGATCTAGGCGGACTAAGAGGCTTCATTCCTTCCTCTCAAATCAGCTTTCTTGTCAGTTCAAATGATGTTGGCAGGCAGTCTGAGCTTGCTAGCTTGGTTGGTAGAACACTGCAGGCCAAGGTAATAGAGGTCAACAGAAAGCGTAATCGCTTGATACTCTCTGAGAGGATAGCCACCCAGGAAAGAAAGGAGACGAGCAAAGAGCGTCTAATTGAAGAGCTACATGAAGGGCAGATAGTAAAGGGTAAGGTAACTAGCCTTGCAGATTTCGGAGCCTTTGTAGATATAGGAGGTGCTGACGGGCTCATACATCTGTCGGAGATATCTTGGGGGCGGATCAACCATCCCAGCGAAGTGCTAAAGCCTGGTGATGAAGTTGATGTCATGGTGCTCAATATAGATCGCGAGCACAAAAAGATAGCCCTGAGCATGAAGCGGACACAACCAGAGCCCTGGGCCACCGCAATGGAAAGATACGATGTAGGCCAGATTGTGGAAGGGGAGGTGACACAGATAGCCCCCTTTGGAGTTTTTGTAAGGCTAGAAGATGGTATAGAGGGCCTGGTTCATATGTCCGAGCTGGGAGATACTAAAGTACAAGTTGGTGACAAGTTGAGACTTCGTGTTATCAAAATGGACACGCAGAGACGCCGTATAGGTCTGAGTGTTCGACAGTTGGATGAGCCTGACTATGCTGCCGGCGAAGGGGAAGAGGAGTCTACGGAGGAGGGAGAAAGGGAAGAATAAAAGTCTCTTTTCGGTTGAAATTACATAGAGGGGTTGTGCTAGGTGTATGATGGTGGTAAAACTAGTTGCACCTAGTCCATACCGTTGCTAAACTTTTGGTAGGGGTTTTGTCCCCTTCGTTCGCTAGAGGGAGTTAGAAAGATGAGTGATAGAGGCGAACGCTTCGATCGGTTTACTGAGAGGGCACGTAAGGTTCTAAGCTTGGCCCATGAGGAAGCAGCGCGCTTTAATCATAACTATATTGGCACCGAGCATATACTGCTAGGTCTGGTGCGCGAGGGCGATGGTGTAGCTGCGCGCGTGCTTGCGAGCATGGGGGTCCAGCTCCAAAAAGTAAGAGCTGCTGTAGAGTTTATAATAGGTAGGGGTGAGCGACCGCCTCAGGGTGAAATTGGTTTGACTCCTCGTGCCAGAAGGGTAATAGAGCTCGCCTTCGATGAGGCCAAGAGGCAGAATCATCATTACATAGGTACCGAGCATTTGCTGCTCGGCCTCGTGCGAGAAGGTGAGGGCATAGCAGCTGGTGTTCTCGAGAGCCTGGGCGTGAACCTTGAGAAGGTAAGGGCTCAGGTGCTACAGGTTATAAATCAGAGCAGTGCCTACTCTCAGCAGGGTAAAGCTGCTACAAAGACGCCCTACATAGATGCTCTAGGCACTGACCTGACGGAGCTTGCAAGGAATGATAAGCTCGATCCAATAGTAGGTCGCGAGAAAGAGATCGAGCGTGTCATGCAGATCCTGTCTAGGAGAACCAAGAACAACCCCGCGTTGATAGGTGAGCCAGGGGTTGGTAAGACAGCAATAGTAGAGGGGCTGGCTCAGCGAATAGTTAATTGCGATGTGCCGGATACCTTGCTCAATAAGAGAGTGCTCTCGCTAGATATGGGAGCTCTCGTGGCAGGGACTAAATACAGGGGCGAATTCGAGGAGCGCCTCAAGAAGATTATGGCTGAAATCAAGGAGTCTGGAGCTATCCTGTTCATAGATGAGCTCCATACCCTAGTAGGGGCTGGCGCTGCTGAGGGGGCTGTGGATGCAGCTAACATCCTCAAGCCAGCGTTGTCCAGAGGTGAGATACAGGTTATAGGTGCTACAACCCTTGATGAGTACCGCAAGTATATAGAGAGGGACGCAGCTCTAGAGAGGCGATTCCAGCCCGTTATGGTCGAGGAGCCGACTGTTGAGGAGACAATCGAGATCCTCAAGGGTGTAAGACCCAGGTATGAGGCTCATCACAAGCTCAAGATTACTGATGAGGCTCTGAAGGCTGCTGCTTACCTTGCTGCGCGGTACGTGTCCGACAGGTTCTTGCCTGATAAGGCTATAGACCTGGTAGATGAAGCTGCCAGCCGAGTAAGAATGCACAGAGCTGCAAGTCCTCCAAGCCTGAAGGATGCTCTGAGGCATCTAAAGGCTATACAGGATGAGAAGGAAGCCGCCATCAATGCTCAGAACTATGAGATGGCTGCTGCTTTCCGTGACCGTGAAGAGCGACTTCAAGAAAGGATAGGCATGCTTGAGCAGCAGTGGCAGGAAGAGCAGCAGGCTGAAGAGCCTTATGTAACCGAAGAGGATATAAGCCAGGTAGTGAGTATGTGGACTGGTATTCCTCTAACCAGGATAGCTGGCGAAGAGTCGGAGCGACTTCTGAAAATGGAGGAGGAGCTTCACAAGCGCATCGTGGGTCAGGATGAGGCTATCACTACTGTGGCTCGGGCCGTGCGTCGAGCCAGAACAGGGATGAAGGACCCGAGACGCCCGGTAGGTTCTTTCATATTCCTAGGCCCCACAGGAGTCGGTAAGACTGAGCTCGCTAAGACGCTTGCCGAGTTCATGTTTGGTAGCGAAGACGCTCTTATCAAGATTGATATGTCGGAGTTCATGGAGCGTCATGCGGTAGCGAGACTGGTTGGGGCTCCTCCAGGCTACGTGGGATATGAAGAGGGTGGCCAGCTGACAGAGGCTGTCCGTAGGAAGAGCTTCTCTGTCATACTTCTAGATGAAATAGAGAAAGCTCACCCAGAGGCCTTCAATATGCTGCTCCAGATACTGGAGGATGGTCACCTTACGGATGCCAAGGGTAGGAGAGTAAACTTCCGTAACACAATCATAATCATGACCAGTAACATCGGTGCGGAGATGATCAACCGTGATACGACTGTGGGATTTACGATCCGTACCGATGAGGCCAAGGCCCAGCAGAGAGCTTATGAGAACATGAGAGACAAGGTTCTGAGCGAGCTGAAGAAGCACTTTAGGCCGGAGTTCCTCAATAGAATCGACGCTGTGGTAGTGTTCCACTCGTTGTCACCTGAGCACATACGTAAGATAGTAGACATACAGATTGATCGCGTGAGGGAACGCCTGGCCGAACAGCAGATTCAGCTGAAGCTGACTGAGGAAGCTCTGAACACACTGGCCAGAAGAGGATATGACCAAGCTTATGGTGCTCGACCATTGAGGAGGTTGATACAGACAGAGGTTGAAGACAAACTGGCTGAGGGCGTACTTGAGGGTAAGTTCCAGCCAGGATCTACAGTAGTGGTTGATGCTCGCGACGACGAGATAGTGCTGCATCTTGAAGAGGAGCTCGTAACCGCATAACTCGAGTTCTCATAAATAGATGTTATTTGTAGCTAATATCTGGAATCGGGGGAAAACCCCGATTCCGTATTTTATGGAGAAGTGAGTAGGAACATATGTCTAAGACTAGATCTAGAACCGTTTATGTTTGTAACAGTTGTGGTAACGTTTCTCCAAAGTGGCAAGGTAAGTGCCCTGAGTGTGGGCAGTGGAATACCTATGTGGAAACAGTAGAACAACCTACACCAACTACTAGTGGGATATCGACTAGTGTTGCTACGCGTCCTAGAAGGCTTAAGGACGTATCGACCGATGATATACACAGGATACATGTACCTATGCCTGAGGTTAACAGGGTGCTTGGTGGGGGCATAGTCTCTGGATCGCTGGTATTGATAGGTGGGGATCCGGGGGTGGGTAAGAGTACCCTGCTATTGCAACTATGTTGTCTGCTATGTGATTATCTGCCCACCGTATTATATGTCTCTGGAGAAGAGTCTATAGAACAAATAAGGCTTCGAGCCTCTCGTCTAGGGCGTATACCAGATAATCTTTGGGCTGTTTCTGAGACGAGCTTGGAGGCTATATTGAACCTTATCGAGGAGCAGTCCCCCAGTTTAGTTATCATCGACTCTATTCAGACTATATATTCAGAGAATATCGAGTCCGCTGCAGGCAGTGTAAGTCAAGTAAGGGACTGTACTATGGCCCTCATGCTGACAGCGAAATCTAGGAATATTCCCATGTTTATTGTGGGGCATGTCACCAAGGAGGGCGCCATTGCAGGCCCCAAAGTTCTTGAGCATATAGTTGACACGGTCCTGTACCTTGAGGGTGATAGGGCCCACCAGTACAGATTACTTCGTGCTGCCAAGAACCGTTATGGATCAACTAACGAGGTGGGTGTCTTTGAGATGACGCAAGAAGGTCTCGTAGACGTCCCGAACCCTTCGGAAGTCTTCCTCTCGGAGAGGCCGGAGGATACCGTTGGATCCTCTATAGCCGTGTTGCTTGAGGGTAGCCGTCCGTTGTTGGTGGAATTGCAGGCGCTGGCCATTCATAACCCTGCGGGCATACCGAGGAGGACAAGTAACGGTCTGGACTACAACAGGCTTCTCCTTCTCATTGCGGTGCTTACCAAAAGAGTTGGGCTCAAGCTTTCTGATCAAGATATATATGTGAACGTGGTGGGAGGTCTCAGGCTAGATGAGCCCTCATCTGATCTAGCTGTTGCTGTAGCTATAGCTTCGAGTGCACTCAACAGACCAGTGCGTGAGGATACCATATTTGTTGGGGAGGTAGGATTATCGGGCGAGCTACGCAGCGTTCCTAATATAGATCGAAGGCTATCCGAAGCGGCTAGCCTTGGATTCAAGAGAGCGGTTTGCGCACCCGTCAAGAAGAACGCCCAAAAGATAAACAGTATTCAAGTTGTCCAAGCCAAGACTCTTGCTGAGGCTATTGGTAAGTCTCTATATCCACCTGGAGTTAGAGACTAGCCTTACTTAAAGGCTTGTATCTTTCCTCTGCGCAGTCTGTAATATAAGGTCCACTAGTTTGTGTTCTGCTCTCTCGGGAGCCATTCTTAAGGCAGCCTGCGACATGTTCTGCAGTTTCTCAGGGTCTGATATAAGATCCTTAATGGTGTCAACAAGGATGCTTGATGACAGCTCTGACTCCTCTATGACCACTGCGGCTCCAGCGTTGGCTAATCTTTGGGCATTCTTTCTCTGCTCATCCCCAGCTGCGTGAGGTAATGGGATGAGGATTGATGGCTTACCTAGTACTATAAGCTCGTTCACTGTACCAGCCCCGGCTCTACCGACCACCAGGTCGCTAATGGCGTATATATCGCCTATTTCACTACCTATATACCTAAATAGAATGTATCTCTGTTGTAGCTGTTGTGAGAGCGATAGCACGGTTCTTGTTAGGTGTTCGTAGTCTTGTTTACCATGTTCGGAATCGCCGGTCTGATGAATTACCTGTGCTATAGACAAGAGTTGTGGTAACGCTTCGCCGACAATTGTGTTTATCTTGTGGGATCCTTGGGCACCACCCGTTATGTAGATAGTTGGTAATGATAGATCGAATCCAAACCTCCTTGCTGCGTTCTGCTTGCTGCCACTGAGAACATTCTTCCTGACTGGATTACCTGTAAAGACAGTCTTCTTGTGAGGTGGCAAATTGACGGTCTCTGGAATGGAAATTGCTATCACATTGGCAAAGCGTGCGCATATTCGGTTGGCTAACCCCAGACTGTCAGTCTGCTCATGGATGACTACCGGTATCTTCAGCAGTCTTGCTGCTACGACTGCAGGCACTGATACGTAACCACCGGTAGCAAATAAGACTTCGGGTTTGAAACTACTAAGGTGTATGAGTGACCTTAAGATACCAGCTATTACGCGAAATAAGTCTAAAAAATTCTGTAACGACAGGTATCGCCTAAGCTTGCCAGTGGGTATTTGTTTGTACTCAATCCCCATTAGTGGGATGACAGTGGATTCTATACCATTCTTGCTGCCCAGGTACAGAATCCTCGCCTCCAGATCCTCTCTGGCTTTGATTTCATCTATGACAGCCACTGCCGGGCTTAGATGTCCGCCCGTGCCTCCGCCTGTAATAGCAAGCCTCAGTCTCTTCTTCATAGCAAGTGAATTATAAGGCAGTGCAACGTCAAATGAGAGCAATATATGCTGTGATATAATCCACGAACCAATATAAATCAGCTTACATGCTTCTGGGAAAGGAGTTACAACAATATGGCTATTAGAACTCAACAGATAGCTGAATTAAGAAAGCGATTGGAAGACGAACGTGCTAGACTGATCTCAGAACTGAAGGAGCTGCAATCTGATGCCTCTCAATGGGGAGAGTCTGTTAGAGATGAGGATAGCAGCTATGGTAACCACATGGCTGATGAGGGTACAGATACCTTTGAGCAGGAAAAAGAAATTGCTCTTCAGAGGAACCTCAAATCTGTGTTAAATGAGGTAGAATCTGCTTTGAAGCGTATGGATGAGGGTACGTACGGTATATGTATAGATTGCGGACAGGAAATACCTATTGAGAGGCTTATGGCAAGGCCTTACGCTGTAAGATGTATCGCTGACCAAGAAAGATACGATCGTGTTCATAGGTAGTATAAATTGAGATCTGCACAAGAGGAGAGAACATTCATCATCAGAAGACTACTGCTGACGTACATGACAGCAGCTCTAATAATATTTGTAGATCAGACATCCAAGGCTTATGTGCTCCGAATTCTGGGCACGGAAGAGGGATCCTACAGAAAAGTACTAGACGATATCTTATGGATAAGACTTGTGCACAATACTGGCGCAGCTTTCGGAATGTTTCGGGAAGCATCCTTGATATTCGCTATTGCTGCTGTGCTGGTAGCCGTAATCATATTGCTGTCTTCGAGAAGGATAGCTTACGCTCCTTGGATAGTGCGACTGGCTCTTGGGATGGAACTGGGTGGAGCCATAGGTAACCTTACTGACAGAATAAGATATGGACATGTCATTGACTTCATAGATGTACGGATCTGGCCCTTTGTGTTTAATATAAGCGATGCAAGTATTACCATAGGGGTGGTTCTGCTCTTGGGTTACTTAATCCTACATAGTGGAGGTGAGAAGCAGTCGGAAGTAAAGACTTATGAGAGGGAAGCCAGTAACTGACGAGATTGAAGCCCTACTTATCATTAGTTCAGAAGAGGCTGGAGAAAGACTCGATACACTGCTAGCTCATAAACTTGAGGATGTTTCAAGGTCTCAAGTCCAGCGTGCTATCGAACAAGGTACCATCCTAGTGAATAACCACCCCTCTAAGCCTTCTTACAAACTTAAAGAGGGAGATAGAATATTAGTCCTGAATATTCCCAGGTTTCCACAAGGGAAAGTTGCATTGATCCCTTCTTATAAGGACCTATGCGTCGTATATGAGGATGACAAGATTATAGTCATTGACAAGCCTGCTGGCATGGTGGTGCATCCTTCTCCTGGCCACTATGAAAACACTTTGGTAAATGCTCTAATAGCTAGATACCCTGATCTACTAAAGCAACCCACCGATCGACCAGGTATAGTGCACAGACTTGATAAAGGTACTAGTGGCCTGATCATGGTAGCACGGGATCTGGAGATCCTAAACTACCTCCAAAGTCAGATGAAGGCCAGAAGGATATTCAAGGAATATACTCTGCTTTGTTGCGGAACTCTAGATCCTCCTGAAGGGCGTATTGAAGCACCTATAGGAAGAGACCTTAGAGACAGAACTAAGATGAGCGTGATCGCTGGAGGTAAAGAGGCCGTTACTGAGTACTCTACGATACAGGCGTTAGGAAAATATACGCTTGCAGTAGCGCGACCCATAACGGGCAGAACGCATCAAATTAGGGTCCATTTTGCAGCTATTGGTCATCCAATAGCAGGGGATCCTGTCTATGGTAACTGCAGGATAGAGGGACTAAACAGACAGTTTTTGCATGCTTCACGCCTAGGAGTAGTTATGCCAAACGGCGAGTACAAAGAATGGCGCAGCCCTCTTCCTGAGGATCTGCGCCAAGCTCTTGAGAGGGTTACTGTGTTAGCTAGCTGATTCAACTAACGGCGATAAGGACTGCAGCCTTCTGACCAGTGAAGGCAGTACTTCCAGTACGTAGCTAACATCTTCCTGCGAGTTATCTATTCCTAGTGTGAGCCTCAAGCTACCGTAGATGTATTCGCTTGGAACGCCTATTGCCTTGAGTACGTGGCTCGGTTCTATGGATGCTGAATGGCAAGCGGAACCACTGGAAGCACATATACCCTTTAGATCAAGCCCCATGAGTATGGATTGTGCTTCGATGCCCCTGAAGGCCACGTGTACGTTGTTGGGTAACCTTTGAGTGCGATGCCCATTTACCCGCGTGTCTGATAGCTCCGAGAGTATACCTTCAAATAGTTTCTCTCTTAGTGAGATGCAATGTTCATTGTGAGCTTCCAGGTTCTCTTGGGCCAGTCTAAGTGCCTCCGCTATGCCTACTATGTACGGCACATTCTCGGTACCTGATCTCCTGCCGCTTTCCTGGCCACCTCCTTGCATTTGAGGCTCAAGTGGAATGCCGCTGCGTATGTACAATACCCCTACACCTTTGGGGGCATTAAACTTATGCCCAGAAAGCGACAGAGCATCGACTTGCAGTTCCTCGACGTTCAGGCTTAGACTTCCTGCCGCTTGTACAGCATCCGTATGGAATGGGATGCCTGCTTCTCGAGCTATGGCGCCTATTTCCCTTATTGGCTGTATAGTTCCAATCTCGTTGTTTGCATAGCCAATAGATATGATGACTGTATCTGGCCTAATGGCCTTGCGAACGTCGTCCGGGTCCACTAGTCCATCGGGGGATACGGGTAAAATAGTGGCTGTATAGCCTTCTCGCTCTAGCTGCTCGACTGTATGGAGCACAGCATGATGCTCTATTGCCGAGGTGATGATATGTCCAGTCTTTCCTCGAGCCTTCGCTATGCCTTTTATGGCTAAGTTGATGCTTTCAGTGCCACAACTTGTAAAGACAATCTCCTGAGGTTGACAACTGAGTATCTGAGCGACAGTCTCACGGGCTTTATCTACAGCATCTCGAGCACTCCTACCCAAAGAGTGCACACTGTTTGGATTGCCATACTCCTGCTTGAAGTAGGGCATCATAGCATCTACCACCTTGGGATGTACAGGTGTGGTTGCCGCGTGATCCATGTACACAAGTCTACTTTCCATAAGACACACCTCCATCTGCAAGTATACCATTGGATGCATCAACTTTTGGATAAGCTACAATTGATTCGGAGAGGTGTTTAGAGTTGAAAGTAATTAGAGTAGGTACCAGAGGGAGCAAGCTGGCACTTTGGCAGACTCAGTGGGTGATCGATAGACTTAGGAATTTGCATCCAGACTGTCGATTTGAACCAGTGGTGATCAAGGTCACATCAGATAGGAGTCCTGATGCGCCTATTAGTGCAATAGGCCAGATAGGAGTGTTTACAAAGGACATTGAACAGGCACTGCTGGCTGGTGACATACATCTAGCTGTCCATAGTTTGAAGGACCTACCGACGCTCTCTACTCCAGGAACTGTTATAGCCGCCTTTACCGAGAGGGAGGATCCCAGAGACTGTATCCTGTGGCCAAAGGGTCAGCCCATGCCTGACCTCAATAATAGTCGGGTTGGTACCAGCAGTGTTCGTAGATCTGCATTGGTAAGGTCTTATTGGCCAGATGCTAATGTAGTCAACCTTCGAGGTAACGTAGATACTCGAGTCAGGAAAATGCTTGAAGGTAATTATGATGTGATATTGATGGCCTATGCTGCAGTCAAGAGAATGAATCTATCTGTAGAGTTTAAGCCTTTGCCTCTAGATAGCTGGGTACCTTCAGCTGGTCAAGGAATTATAGCTGTGCAGGCCAGGGAAGATGATCAACAAATAATTGGAATGCTCAATGCCTTAGATTTCTTCCCCTCTAAGGTGGCTTACTTGGCTGAGAGATCGCTTATGCGTGCGCTGGGAGGCGGCTGTAGCATGCCTGTTGGAGCATACGCCGAGCTACGTGATGGAGAGCTGTCTTTAACCGGTATGGTTGTAGCACCAGATGGCTCTCAAGTTGTGATCACGCGGCGGGTAGATACTCCTGATCAAGCTGATCACTTAGGAGAGCGAGTCGCTAAGGAGATGCTTGACTTGGGTATCGGACTGACTATCAGCTGATAGGCATTTGGTGGTTATTTATGAGCTGGAAGTCGACTGAAACTGAGATTGCAGGCGCATTGAGTGGCAAGAAAATAGTTATCACTCGTCCAAGGCACCAAGCGAACTCTTTAGTGAAGCTGCTTGAAAGTAGCGGAGCAGTGCCTATCTTGTTGCCAACGATAGAAATAAATCCTAACGTAGCCAGCTCTGAGCTGGATGCTGAGTTGAATGTGCTAGGTAGCTATGACTGGGTTGTGTTCACCAGTGTCAATGGTGTGGAGATATTCTTTGATCGCCTAAAGCAGTTGGGGCTTGAAGAAATTCCCCTAAGTAGATTAAAGTTCGCCTGTATTGGTCCTTCTACTAAGTCTGCGCTTGAGTCCTATAGGATTAGTGTAAACTTAGTGCCCAAGTCCTACGTTGCTGAAAGCCTGCTTCAATCCCTTATAGATCAAGGCATAAATGGGCAGAGAATACTGCTTGCCAGGGCGGAGAATGCTCGAGAGGTGTTACGGAAGGGACTAGAAGCGGCGGGTGCTATAGTTAGAGAGGTGCCGATCTATCAGACTCTTCCCGTTAAGTATGACCAGGAGTATCTAAAGGACTTACTGGCTCACTCCAACGCTATCACGTTTACAAGCTCATCAACAGTCAAGTATTTCCTAGATTCTCTAGGTGATCCAAGCTATGTACCTCAAGGGTTATGTGTCGCGTGTATAGGTCCAATTACGGCTGATACTGCAAAAGAATTGGGATTGCGTGTTGATGTCGTTGCTAAGGTCTATACGGTAGAAGGTCTTGTTAAGGCGATGGAGAAATGGTTTGTCGAGTGTAGCTGATGTCAGTGCTAGACTGGAGGTGCCTCGGTGTCTGATACAAGTACTATTCGTACCACTGCCGGATATTCATTTCCTAGAGTACGCCTACGCAGGCTACGGAGGTCAGAGAGCCTTAGGACACTGGTGAGAGAGACAGAGATCAGTCCTCAGGACTTGATTCTACCGCTCTTTATAAGGGAGGGAACCTCTGTAAGTAATGATATCCCCTCTATGCCAGGAGTGAGGCAGCAGTCAATTGACCTGGCTCTATCTGAAATCAAGACTGCTTGGGAGCTGGGAATTCGTGCTGTACTGTTGTTTGGAATTCCTAATCATAAGGATGAGGTTGGTTCGCAGGCTTATGATGAGCATGGTGTGGTTCAGGTTGCTGTGAGCGAGATAAAGGATAGATTCCCTGAGATGATTGTCATAACCGACGTTTGCCTATGTGAGTACACTTCTCATGGTCATTGTGGCGTTGTAAGAGATGGTGATGTTCAGAATGATGATTCTCTTGAGCTCCTGGCACGAACAGCGCTGTCGCATGTCAGGGCTGGAGCGGACATTGTAGCGCCTTCGAACATGATGGATGGTACGGTGCTGACTATCAGGGAGCTGCTGGATGCTGAAGGATTTCAGCACGTGCCCATAATGGCTTATTCGGCTAAATACGCTAGCTGCTTCTACGGTCCGTTTAGAGAGGCCGCTGAGTCAGCCCCTGCTTTTGGTGACAGGAGAAGCTACCAGATGGATCCGGCTAACGTTAGAGAGGCTATCCGGGAAGTTGATATGGACGTAATCGAGGGTGCTGATATAGTGATGGTCAAGCCTGCGTTGGCCTATTTAGATGTTATATCTAAGGTAAAGGAAAGATTTGATCTTCCTGTTGCGGCCTACAATGTCAGTGGCGAGTTCGCTATGGTAAAGGCTGCGGCCATGAACGGTTGGCTGGATGAGCGCAGAGCTGTAATGGAAATACTTACAGGTATTAAGCGAGCAGGGGCCGACATGATAATCAGCTACCATTCGCTTGATGTTTGCAGTTGGCTATCCGAATAAGATAGCCAACTGCTGCTTATAGCTCTTTGTTGAGGGTGTTCAGGAATTCCTCGTTGTTTTCGGTCTTTGCCAAGCGGTTCAGGAGAAGTTCAGTGCCTTCAAGCCCACCTAGCATGCTTACCATCCTACGCATAGTCCAAATCTTCTGCAGCTTTGGCTCAGGTATGAGCAGCTCTTCTCTTCTAGTGCCGCTACGCTGTACATCTATAGCGGGGAAGATCCTTCTCTCTTGGAGCTTACGATCCAAGTGAAGCTCCATGTTGCCGGTGCCTTTGAACTCCTCATAGATCACGTCGTCCATGCGGCTACCGGTATCTATCAAGCATGTGGCTATTATTGTAAGGCTACCGCCTTCATCTATGTTTCTGGCCGCACCAAAGAATCTCTTAGGAGGATATAGGGCCACGGGATCTATACCACCAGAGAGGGTTCTGCCGCTTGCGGGTACTACCAGGTTATAGGCCCTTGCCAGCCTGGTGATACTGTCCATTAGTATCACTACGTCTTTCCCACACTCAACCAGCCGCTTGGCGCGCTCAAGGGCCATCTCAGCGACCTTGGTGTGATCCTCAACGGGCTCATCAAAGGTGCTTGCTACAACCTCTCCCTCTACCGATCTACGGATATCTGTAACCTCTTCAGGACGCTCACCTATCAGGAGCATCATGAGGTGAACGTCATCGTAGTTATGAGTTATACCGTTGGCGATGTCCTTGAGTAGCGTGGTCTTACCTGCCTTGGGCGGTGATACTATAAGGCCACGTTGGCCCCTCCCGATTGGTGCTACCAGGTCTATAAGCCTAGTGCTAAGCTGCTTCGGGGTGGTCTCGAGAACCAGCTGCCGGTTGGGGAAAATGGGCGTTAGCTGGTCGAAAAATGGGCGCTTTCGTGCGGCCTCTGGGTCCATATAGTTTACAGCTTCCACCCTGAGCAGGGAGTGATACTTTTCGTTGTCCTTTGGAGCCCTAACCTGACCTATTACGTGGTCGCCGGTGCGGAGCCCAAATCTACGAATCTGAGATTGTGAGACGTACACGTCGTCCGGAGAAGGTAGATACCTCTCCTGCCTAAGAAAGCCAAAACCATCTTCTATGATATCCAGAATGCCTTGCTTCAGCAGATAACCAGCTCGGTTAGCTTGGGCTTCCAGTATCTTATAGATTATGGTCTCCTTGGTCATGCTGCCTGAGACTTCGACTTCCAGGCTTCTGCCCAGGGCAAGCAGGTTAGCCTTAGTCATGCTTTGTAGCTCTGCAAAAGTGAATGTGGGAGCCTGAACAGTTTCTGTCTCATTAGAAGGCTTCTTAGCCACAGCAACTGCTGTGTTGTTACCGTTCGTCCTTTCCTGCTGGTTGCTCCCGTTACGACCGTTATTCTGCTTTGACTTCTTCTTCGACCTCTTACTACTTGGCTTTTCTTCCGCCTTATCCACCTCTGTAGAAGTTGCTGCTTCGGAGGTGGCTTCTTCTGCAACAGCTGTTGTTGATGAGGGCTCCTGAGCTACATCTTTCCTATGTTCGGCTTGCTCCTCCTGTTGCTCGACTTCGACTACTTCTGTTGTTTCAGCAACTGGAGGATCAGGTTCGGCCGATTGTTCAGTAACAACTAGGTTTTCTGGTTGTTGATCATTGTAGAATGTATCTTCTTGGGTATGCATGCTGGTTTGCTGATCGGTAGGTGCTTCTGAGACGATTTCAGGCTTATTATCAACTCTATATTCAGATATAGGAGGTTCAAGTTGATCTTCTGATGGCTTCTCTGAAGCTATACTACTGGGTTCTAAGTTGTTGCTTGCTGTCTGGTCTGATGATGGTTGGTTATCTACGTTGGATGTTTGCTGGCTTTGCTGAGGAGCTGATGCTCTCGTATCTACTGGACTTTCTGTAATCGTTGTGGTTGCGATCTCTTCGATGTTCCTTTCTAGTTCTTGATTTTTAGTGTTATCCATTAGCTGAAACCTCACTTAAAGGAAGATTGCAAGGGAGTAAGATAGGTCTCACATTCATGTGTGTGAATTTATAGTCTATAGAATGCAACGGATATATATGACTCAAGTAGTTCGTGGAAACCACCTAAGGAAGGTTTAGCTAGCTGATGCTGCTAGGAGAACCAAAAGGTAAATTACCAGGAATTTACCAAATAGATTCACTTCTAGGGTAGCATAAACTGCTTTCTTAGTCAATCGGCGTGCAACCTAGATCATACTCAGGGCTGACTGTTATAAAAAATATTTGGGTTTTCTCCTTGGTGGCACTCTTTGCTGTTATAATTACTTTAGGTTACTTAGAGAGCCGAATCCCTTTGAAGGGAGCGGGGGACCCAAGATAATTGGGGTGAAGTCCACTTGGACAGGGTAGCCTTTCGACCCTAACCCGTCAGCTAACCCCGTAGGCGTACGAAAGGAGTTTTGCTTGGTGCCAAGGACTTTAAGCTGTCTATCGTGGGTTGTGTCAACTTGCCCTCAGGTGAACTCCTTTATTTCCCCTCGGCTCTCTGCGATAACTGCTGGAGCTAGAAAGGAGATATCTATGGCTATTTCTGAACACAGGGAATCCCACTTGGAGACCAGGACTGTTAGATACCGTGATCGAGATCAGATGTCACGTGAGGTACATCAGATGTCGACTACTGGCTGGATAGTCCAAAGAGTTACTAATCTACCTCAGGGGGAGGTAGAGGTAGAGTTCGTGCGCTCGAGCACAGTGCCATATCTTGAAGGATCTGCCGGATCTCAAGATGTGCCATAATTAAGACTCCCTTGGTATGAGAAGCTACATGTAGAGGCGGGAAAAATTCCCGCCTCTATTCTTTTGACATCTCTTATTATGATGTTGTTACTATTTGCAATATGTATAACTTTTCTCAGGCGGATGAACTTATTGATGATTACGAACCAAGTGGTTTTTCGATACAATCTGTAGTTGTAACAAAATTTAGGTTGAGGAAAGTGCATGCCGTTCAAGAGCTTTCTTCCTCACTCAGAACCCTATTTCGAGTATTTTATAAATGCAGCAAAGAATGCTTATGAGACCTCTGAAGCTCTCTATGATCTGCTTTGCAACTTTGAGCGCGTTGGTGAGAAAGCAAAGCGCATCCACGAGCTGGAGCAGAGGGGTGATGACATAAACCACACTATTCTCAATGCCCTTTCCAGAAGTTTTATAGCACCTTTTGATCGTCAGGATGTCCAGTCACTTAGTAGCAGGATAGACAATTTTGTTGACCATATATACGCTGTGACCAGGCGTTTTCACTTGTATGGTATAAGCGCTGTATATCCTGAAGCAGTGACCCTTGGCAGAGTGATCAGGGATCAGGGGAACATAATATATAGATCTATTCCGTTGCTTGAGAAGGTTAGGGATCACGATGAAGTTCAGAGAAACATCGTGCTAATACATGACTTGGAGAATGAAGCAGACGTTGTCCTGGATGAAGCGCTGGCTAAAGTCTTCGAAGGTGCGCAGACGCTCGAAGATGTAGCTAACGGCCTAAGGTGGCAAGAGCTTTATGGTCTGCTAGAGGACACTACGGACCAGGCGGAGGACGTGGCTAACGTTATGGAGACTTTGATAATAAAGGACTAAAGGGGCGGGAGGGACAAGCGCCAAACCGCCCCTCTTTATCTTAGGAGGTTGACTTCCTGATGGGGCTAGCTTACTAGCTCTGATACAAACCCTGAATCCAGATCCTCTATTTCAAGCTTGACCTTGCTGCTAGATACTCTCCGTGCTAGCCTCCCAGCTGTGCCCACGACGCAGTGGTCCCAAGGCCTTTCACCCATTACCCAGAGCCAAAACTCTTGCCTGTATCCCCTGACTGCCCTCAGCAGGTCGTTGTAGGTCAATCCTGCTTGTGTCAGAGGCTTCTGCCATTCCTTCCATAGGTATCTGGCGATTATGTTGCCATCGTTGACTAGGTGCAGGGCCTCAAGCTGAGATTTACCATAAGTGGCCCTGATCTCCGTGAGGGTTTCGCTGGGTTCCTTCGGGATGTGTAGTACAGGAGTCTTGCTCATCATTACTAATATCTCACAGCATCATATTCAACAGGAGCTCTATCAGAGCCAGCATAGTGCATGAGGTGATCCTCATACTCAATAAATAGTGGTGCATCTGGGTCGAAGGGTCTCTCAAGTGTCTCGAATGCTATCTTCTTGTCTAGAGCGTCCAGCTTTTCTAGCGCCTTGGGCTTGTCCAATGGTCTCAGCTCCAGTTTGGGCTTAGCATGTTCGAATGCCCTTTTGCCATTCTGGGTCCTTATTAGGACGCTGGAGTAGCCGTCAGCACTACCCACGGAACCTACGGATATATCAGCTGTTCGCCCTAGGAAGTCTGCGCATTCATCGCATCCTTTGAGTGCAGCGCCATGGAAGTCTTTGACTGGCTCATCAATTAGTGTATTGCCCTCGTGATCGTACACTAGCATCTTGCCACGAATGACATCCAACTTGCCTATCTGATGCAGGGGTATGCCCCTCTTGCGCTCTATCTCCTGGACCATGAGCTTCTCGTAGTTGAAGTTCTTGGTGCACAAGAGTGCTATTGTAAGTACCACGGCATCTACATTGCTTGAGCCCCAGTTCCAGGGTCTTGCTTGCATCGCTTTGAGTGTTTGTATCTCGCAGGGTGTACCAACCAGAGCTATTTTGGCATCTGGCCCTAGCTTGTACTTTTTGAGGTCCAGGTGAGATAGGGCCATTGTCTGATTATAGAAGCTGCCTGCGCACTCTATAACCTCTTCAGGCGTACGTGCTATAAAGGGCTCCGCTTTCCACGGCGTTGTCTTGCTTTCCCTAGCTAGCAGGGCTCCGTCGATCTCTCCTGCCTCCATCAGTGCGATGAGCAAGGCTGTCACGACGCCTCCGTCTTGGACGCCGTCTATGTATGGCGAGACTCTTGCCGTGTAGCTCTCAAGAACAGTACCTAATCCTGCACCTGAGTCCTCTGCAAACATCTTCCAGCCGGCCTCGTATCGCAAGCCGCCGCGAGGGCAGAAGTCCCAACAGAGCGAGCAACCCGTGCACATCTTGACGAGCTTGGGTAGTCCATCATCAGCCACGCCTATAGAATCGGAGGGACACGCAGCCACACAGGCCCCACACTGTACACATCTTCCGGGATCTATAACTGCCTGCTCGAGCTCCCAGAAGAATATCTTGTTCGGGGGTTCTTCAATACCGTTCATGAACTTGCGAATAGAGAAACCTGACACTATTGACCACCTCCATTCTGTAGGGTTGCTCTAAGCTCACTGTTTGGGATACGCCTCGCCCATTCGTAGAAGCGTTCGCCATCTTTTCTCTCAGCTTCATATCGCTTGTACAGCCTGACCAGAGCTTCGGGGACTTCGTCTACTGGTTTAGCTCCCTCAACCCAGTCTATAAATGCTGCATCGGGACCCAGGCTACCTCCGAGCCCTATGTCTACGGCCTCTACTACCCCTGAATCCGTAATAGCAGTGTCGCCTCTGAAGCCAATGTCTGCGATCTGCGGTTGCGCGCAAGAGGCTGAGCATCCTGAAAAATGCATCCGTATGACTTCCTGGTCGGTCTGCACGTGCTCATCCATATATTTAGCCCATTGATAAGCCCTGACTTTTGTCTCGACTATGGCGAACCTGCAGAACTCGTTACCCGTGCAGGCTACTACCCCTCTCTCAAAGGGTTTGGGGAAGGGGGAGTGTATCTGTAGCAAGGGCTCGGAGAGCAAGGCATCGATACTGGATTCAGGTATGTTGGGAATTACAAAGTTCTGGTCGTTGGTGAGCCTGATCTCGCCATTGCCGTACTCATCGGCAAGCCTGGCAAGCTCTATGAGGTTTTTGCCTTGCATCCTGCCCACGGTGACGTTGCATCCAACGTAGTATAGACCGTCCTGTTTCTGAGGGTGCACGCCTATATGGTCGCCCCTGTAGCGCTTTGTAAGGTCCTCGCCTGCCGGGGTCAATTCGAATGCTGCTCGCTGCTGAAGCTCGTACCTGAATTGTTCGGGCCCCAGCTCCTGTACAAGGTAGCGCAGGCGGCAAGTCCATCTGTTCTCCCTGTTACCAAGCTCCCCATAAACCTGAGCTATGGCCCGGCATATCTCTACGACCTGATCGGGGGTAACAAAGACATCTATGTCGCTGGCCATCCTTGGGCCATCGCCTAGCCCCCCTCCTACTCGTACGTTGAATCCTAAGGTGCCGTCCTCCTGCCTTGCCGGGGTGAGTCCTATGTCGTTGATGTCGGCCTGGGCGCAGTCCTCTACACAGCCCGTTATGCTCATTTTGAACTTACGTGGGAGGTTAGCATATTCCCTGTTCCCCAGGAAGAACTGGGTTATGGCTTCAGCCAGGGGATATGCGTGAATGACTTCCTCACGATCAAGTCCAGACACAGGGCAGCAGACAACGTTGCGGGCCGAGTCACCGCAGGCTTGGGTGGTAGTCATGCCTACCTCTTCCAGCCTGCGCCACATCTCTGGGATGTTACCGATCTTTATCCAATGCAGCTGGATATCCTGTCTGGTGGTGATATCTAGGAAGCCCGTACCAAATACGGGGTTAGGGTATGGTCCGACTGCAAACTCTTCGGCCATCTGTCCAATCACTCGGGCCTGCTGGGAGGTAAGTCTGCCGCCGGGGATCTTGATTCTGAACATGAAGGCATCTCCGCCCTGGCGTTGAGGGTAAATGCCAAACCACTTGAGGCGTTCTTGCTCGCCTTCAACTGCGGCTATGGCTTCAGGACCTTCCTTAGCGTACTTATTGATGATGTCATCACGGACATCGAGTGGATGTCTCTTCAGCTTTGCCTGCTCAACGCTGTTTAGTTTCTTGTAGGGGCGTAGAAACTTCATGTTCACAACCCTTCCTTTCTAGAATTACCATGAATTTACTAGTTGAAATTAATTGCAATAGATATGCTCTAACCTCATGGTTACAGAGATGATAACAATTGTGCCAATTAAATCTCAAGAGTTTGAGAGAAAATGACCTCATATATTACATGCATCTTTTCGCAATAAGAATAATTCGGTATTTGTATCTGCTTTTCACGTTGCAATCTGGAGCAACAAATATTTGCTACCTATAGCTATCCTCCTCGTGATTATTTGTCGGTAACTATCAGAGTGATTTATGCTATACAGCGTACGGTGCGCATTCGTTAGAGCGACCAGATGGAGGGCGAAAGGCTATGCCTGAAGATCAGGTGGAATCTCTTGTCAGGAATATAGATGACAAGCTGGCGGCCAGGGATCTGGTACCGTCCAGAAGGCAGTATCTGGAGCTTAAGAGGAAGTATCCCCATGCGATATTGCTCTATAGGATGGGGGACTTCTACGAGGCCTTTGATGACGATGCCAGAGTAGTTGCGCGCGATGCTCGCGTTACTTTGACCTCCAGGACTTTTGGGCGAAGTGGTCGTGTGCCTATGGCGGGAGTTCCACATCATGCCCTCAACTACTACCTGTCGCGGTTACTAAATGCAGGACACACCGTAGCCATTGCTGAGCAGATGAGTGAGCCCGGAAAGGGATTGGTGGAGCGTGAGATAACCCGAGTGCTTACACCTGGTACTGTAGTGGAATCTGCATTGTTGCCTGCAGGGGAGAATCGGTATCTAGCTGCGGTTTATGATGTGGGTGCCAGGATAGGAATTGCCTGGGTGGATGTTAGCACTGGTGAATTCAGGCTGATGGAGCTTAGAGGCGACGATGCGTCGGAGCGCCTGCAAGAGGAGTTGGCAAGGGTATCTCCTGCTGAATGTCTGATTCCCGAGGGGTTCCCCTATAAGTTGGTGTTATCTCAGGCTCATGCTACGCCTGTTAGGCGCCAAAACTGTGATCCACAAGTTGCCTATCAACTGCTGTGCAAGCACTTTGGTGTCAGGTCGCTTGATGCCTTTGGTTGCCAAGATGCAAAGGCCTCCCTTGGTGCGGCAGGAGCCATATACACCTATATAGAGCAGACCAACCCATCACTTCTCTGCATGCTGACATCCATACGTATGGAGGGTGCGGAAGATATAGTGGGAATGGACCCTGCGACGAGAAGGAACCTTGAGCTCACACGCAGTTTTGGTACGGGAGGCAGCAGGGGAAGTCTACTGGGAGTAGTGGATCTGACTAGTACTCCTATGGGATCCAGAGCCATGCGAAGGATCATCAATACGCCCTTACGTGATCTGCAGGAGATTAGAAGGCGACAGGATATCATAGAATCTCTTGTCCAGATGCCTCGAGTACGAGCGCGGATTGCCAATCAACTCGTCCAGATAGGCGACCTGGAGCGAGCAGTTAGCAGATGCACTCAGTCCGGATCTACTCTAAGAGACTTCTTATCGCTGTCTTCGGCTCTAGGACATGTAGGTTCTCTGGTGAGGATACTAGCCAGTACACATCAGCAGGCGCTGGCAAGTGTAGCAAGCAGTATGGACACTTGTGAAGATATCCTTTCTCGTTTGAGGATGGCTGTGGCAGAGGCTGATGATGGCTCCCCAGTGATACTGCCCAGCTTCATGCCAGAGCTAGAGGATGCTCTTGAGGAACTGCGGTCTACTAGGGAGTGGCTAGCCAGGCTGGAGCAAAAAGAAAGGGAGCGAACGGGTATACGTAGCCTGAAAGTGGGTTACAACAAGGTATTCGGCTACTACATAGAAGTCACTAGACCAAACCTCCATCTGGTGCCGAGAGACTACGTGCGCAAGCAGACTATTTCTACTGGTGAAAGGTTTGTAACAGAACCCCTCAAGGAAGTGGAATCCAGGATAACGCGAGCTGAGGATGCCATAGAACGCCTACAGAACGAGGCTATTGCTCTTCTGAGGTCGCTTGTAAGCGCCAACACTCGAAGGTTGCTAGCTACCGCGCAGTTTCTGGCGGAGATGGACGCCCTTGTGGCGCTAGCGGAAGTAGCCTCCAGATACAGTTGGGTCCGTCCATTGGTGGATGATTCGGACGTTATCGAGATACGCAATGGTAGGCATCCCGTGGTCGAGTCCTCCTTAGAAGGGGAAAGGTTTGTGCCCAATGATTGCTATATAGGTGGTAATTGGCCGAGAGTGTTGCTGATCACGGGCCCCAATATGGGTGGCAAGAGCACTTATCTCCGGCAGGTGGCTCTTATAGTCCTGCTAGCTCAGATAGGCTCATTCGTGCCCGCCGAGAGCGCACATATAGGACTTGTTGATCGCATATTCACTCGGGTGGGTGCTCATGATGACCTTGCTCGAGGTGCCAGTACTTTCATGGTGGAGATGGTGGAAACAGCTACCATACTCAATGGGGCTACAGAGAAGAGCCTGGTTGTGTTGGACGAGATTGGTAGGGGCACGAGCACCTATGATGGCGTGGCAATAGCTCAGGCAGTGTTGGAGGACATACATGATCGTGTTAGGGCTAGAGCCCTATTTGCCACCCACTACCTAGAATTGACTATAGTAGCTGAGAAGCTCCCAGGGGCTAAGAACATGCATGTGTCTGTTGCTGAGGAGAAAGATCACATTGTGTTCTTGTACTCAGTGCGTCCAGGAGCTGCGGACAGGTCGTACGGAATACATGTGGCCAGGCTAGCAGGTCTACCTCCATGGGTGGCTGGCAGGGCCGAGAACATACTTCACGCTCTGAGCTCTGGCTCTGCAAGTGAAGCTATGAGATATGAGGAAGATGGTAGGGTTAACGACTTAGCACCTAAATTTGACATAAGTGAAGCCTCTTGTGATGGTGCAAGGCATCTTTTTGAGCCTATAGAGCGTTATACGTGTAGCGGAAATCCTTTGCCGGTGAAGATGTCTGCTGTAAAGACTCTCGATGGAAATATGCTGGCTTATCAGGGGGTATTGGAGGGCTTTGAGCCCTCCAGGAGCGAGCTTGAAGGTGTCGCTGAGGATATCCTTGATACTGACCTTGCTTGTCTTTCGCCTGTAGAGGCTCTACAGAAGATAGAAGAGTGGCAACGACGTCTGAGGGGTATGAGAAGTGATCTATGAGCACGGGGTGTTTGAGGGACCTGTAGGTGGTGCATCTTCTGCTAACCGTCCTAAGATAAGGCTGCTGCCTGATGACGTTGTGCGGATGATCGCAGCTGGCGAGGTAGTAGAGCGACCTGCCTCTGTGGTGAAGGAGCTGGTAGAAAACTCAATAGATGCTGCTGCATCATCGATCCGTGTGGACGTGAAGGGGGGTGGGCTGGCGTATATAAGCGTAGTTGATGATGGCATGGGCATACCTACCGACGAGCTGCATCTTGCTGTCCAGAGGCACGCTACTAGTAAGCTCCCGGAAGGTAAACTGGATGCTATTACGACGCTTGGCTTTCGAGGAGAGGCTCTGCCTAGTATAGCTGCTGTGTCGGAGCTCACCATAACCAGTTCGGCAAAATGGGAGGATGTGGGTAGATCCATTACTGTCCGAGATGGCAAGGTAGTGGCGGACTATACTGCACCTGCATCTGGAGGTACTATAGTCGTAGCACGCCACCTATTCCGAAATGTGCCTGCGCGGCTGGCTATGGTGGACAAGCCTCAGGTGGAGGTGGGATACATCTCTCAGGTACTTCGTCGGCTGTATCTTAGTTCCCCACATATAGCTCTCAGGCTCTATTTTGAAGGGAAGAGGCTCCTTAGTACCAGTGGCCAAGGTGATCGCCTTGCAGCACTAATCGAGCTGTATGGTGACGAGCTTGAGGAGCACATCATCGATCTAGGGATCAGGGAGTTGCGATATGGCAGGTACAGGTTGATCCTCAGCGATTCCTCGGTGACACGACCTAGCAGGCATCACATTAACATAGTAGTTAACAACAGGTGGGTGCAGGTAAAGGCGCTGATTGCGAGTATGGAACAGGTTTATAGGAGCATACTACCAAAGGGTAGGCACCCGATCATGTTGTTGCAGTTGGATTTGGATCCATCTAGGTTGGATGTGAACGTACATCCAGCTAAGCAGGAGGTGAGGCTCCTGGATGAGAGAGAGGTGGCCGAAAGCGTTTGTGAGCAGCTGAGGAGTGCTCTCGGGAAGAATCCGTCCGCCTCCAAGTCGCTGCTGTACTACGGTATTGAGCCTTTCCCTTCAGAATATCCAAGGCTACAGATAGCGGAAGAGAAGGAGAGTTGGCCTGATGGAAGGATTGTAACTCCGAACCTACCTCCCGTGAAGGTGCTTGCCCAGCTGCACGATAGGCTCATAGTGCTGGAGGGAGAGGAAGGGCTTTACCTAGTGGATCAGCACAGGGCGCATGAGCGTGTGCTATATGAGCGTTTTCTCGCCGAGCGCATGGATGGATCTGAGGGGTTGCTGCTATCTGAGCCTGTAGTGATCGAGCTGCGTACTCACCAAGCGCAAAAGCTGGCAGAGTACATGGACGAGCTATCCGCACTGGGATTTGAGTGTGAGGTGTTTGGTAGAAATGCCTTCCTAGTGCGAGCTCTGCCAGATGCAGGAAAAGAGCTTGGAGATCATTTAACTGCTTCAGACCTTCTCTGGATACTTCAGGATGAGCCTTCGGCCTTTGAGGATCCTGGCAACTGGAAGCACAGGCTTATAACTCGCATGGCATGCAGGATGGCTGTGCGCAGAGGTAAGTCGCTTGAGCGTGACCATATGGTGTGGATTGTGGAAAGACTAGGGCACACTAGCACCCCTGCGATTTGTCCCCATGGTTCTCCTATTATCAGGTACCTGCCGAGGGAATCTCTTTACAGAGATTTCGAGTGGTAGCTGCCCCAATCCTGGGGCAGCTATGTGGTTACTTCTGGAAGTGAGGGATTACTTCTTCTGCGAACCAATGGAGGGGTTCTGTGTCGTAGGCCACTCTAGGCAGGGTAACTATAAAATAGTTAGCGCCAGCATCAACAATGGTCTGCAACCTCTCAGCTACCTCATCCGGAGTACCTACTATGACGTTGCGAGAGTATTCCTCAAAGCTCTGCCTGCCACGAGCTCGCCATGTGGCCTCACGTGGGTCCTGCCCAGGGCGTACCAGGTGCACGGTTACTCCTGTGGACTTGATGATATCGTCGTAGTTTCTGCCTAGCTCCTCACAATGCTGCCTGAGCACCTCCAGCTTGTGCCTTAGGATCTCTGGATCTGATGCTAGGTTGCAGGCGTTGCCGTACTGGGCTACTAGTCTGAGGGTGACCTTCTCCCCTCCTCCACCTATCCAGAAGGAGGGATGAGGTTTCCTGACTCCCTTGGGCTCGTTGATGGGACGATCTATCTGGTAGTACTTGCCCTCAAACTGAGGGTAGTCCTGGGTCCACATGGCATGGATGATGGCACAAGCCTCCCGG
>NZ_JANZYQ010000016.1:0-48268 GCF_059335935.1 Thermobaculum sp. T2p | reverse complement strand
TATCCTCCTCACTAGCTCCAGATTTGATCACCACTAACATATCGATCCTCCCTCTCAAGTTGTTTTAGTTGTGTGACGGGAATCGATGGCTGGTTCCTCCACATACAAACAGAGAGGGGACCTTCCTGTTCTCCCGGAAGGTCCCCTCTCTGTGCTAGCTACTTCGTGCTTGTTGCTACGTACTAACCACCGGCCGACCTCCCGGGCAAGGCGTAGTAACCAAAAAAGTAAAAGTAGTAGGCAAAGTAATAGCCCGACAGGCTGGCAAATCGGTGGAGGTAATCAAAAGAGGACGAGCGCAGGCTGGCTACTGCCTTAGAAGGGTTTATTTGCCTTGATAAGCTCTCGCTCGTATCGGAAGCCATCTCTTCCCTTACCACGTTTGTTGGTACGAAATGTACCATACTCACAACCGGAAGTCAAGACACGGCCTATATTTAACTTAGTGCAAATATTTAAGTTCAAAAATTGAATTAACTTGAATTTATATCTTGGTAGGTGTACAAATTTATTACCAAAATCTGTTTGCAAGTAAAAAAGGAGATCAAGATGGGTACGAGATCTAATCGAGTGAGGCTTTGGAGTCTGGTGACTTTGCTGGTGTTGCTGATGGCCACGCTGTTGGTGCCACCGGAGGCATCGGCCGCGGACAACCTGCGGGGCTCCTTCATGGGCAGCGCTTACAGCTCACAGGTGTCCGCGAACCTGCTGGAGATCAACTCCCAGCTGGGCAAGACCGTCTATACGCCGTGCCCTTGCAACGGCACGCGAGGGAAGGTGATTACTAACTCTCTGGCAAGCGTGCACGCGGGCAACATCCTGAACCTGGGAGCTGCCAAGGCATCAGTGCAGGCGTACAAGAAGCCCACATCGGCGTACGTAAGCAACGTCGCGGAGATCACAGGGCTTAACCTGCTGAACGGCCTGATCACTGCGGACGCTATCAAAGCCGTCGCCACCACCAGGGCGGACACCACCAAGGTGCAGAGCTTCTGGGGAGCGTCACGCTTCGTCAACCTAAAGGTCAACGGCAGAAGTATCCTCTCGGTGCGCGCCAACACTCGGATCGATCTGCCCGGGCTGGGCTACCTGGTGCTCCAGGAGGTGAAGCGCGAAGGTAACGACCGCAGCTACTCGACTGTGAGCATCGCAATGATCCATATCTACATCGATACAACCAACAGCCTCGGCCTGCCGGTGGGCGCGGAGATCGTGGTCGGCTATGCTAAGAGCGGATATACCCGCAGGGAGCCTAAAGCGATAGCAGGAGGGCAAGCATACACAGCGCTCGGAAAGGCGGCGGCAGGCAGCACGACGGGAAGGCTTGGGAAGGTTGCACTCGTTTCCCTTGGATGCCTGAGCGCCGCCAACAAAGCATACACTAACACCACTGCAGGCGCAAGCATCGCCGGCGGGATCCTGAGCACCGGCGTCGGCACCAACACCGCCGAGATCGCCACGAGCACGAACTCCACCAGCGTCACGACCACCAGCGAAGTGGCCAATATCAACCTGCTGGGAGGTGTGATAAGGGTCGATGGACTCAAAGCGGTGGCCTCGTCTTCCTGGGGCAGTAGTGGTGGCAACACATCCACAGATGGCAGCCAGTTCGCTAACCTGCGCATCCTAGGAGTAGTTGGCCTACCGCTAAACATCCCTCCCAACACGGAGGTGCCACTGATCGGCTTCGGGCGAGTAGTGCTGAACGAGCAAACCAGCAGCGTGACCTCGAGTGGCGCATCAGTCAGCGTCAATATGATCCACGTGTACATCACCACCCGCAATGTGCTCAACATACCGGTGGGCACCGAGATAATAGTGGGACACGCCAACTCGTCGATAAAACCGTTTGTGGACTAAGCTTACCTGGGTGTAGGGGCTCCCCCTACACCCACACCACGTCGGTTATCCCCGCATGCAGCCTGTCGGAAGAGGCTAACACCACGTGGGCCTCGGGCTCCAGCTGACCCCTCCTAAGCTCCACCATGAGCAAATGCTCGCCCTCGCTCAGATCCAGGTCCACGTAGTACCCACCGTAGCCGGAGTAGTTGGGCCTGACAGGGCCCTCATCTCTCACATCCACCACCAGCACCCCATCCAACCACGCCCTCACGGGGCAGCTTGCGGGCACCCCAAGCCTCACCCTCAGGTCCCTTGCCGCCCTCAGCCTCCCCCTCAGGTAGACCTCACGCCAGCCCACGGGCAGCACCTCCAGCGGCAACCTATTGCCCTCCGCCCAACATTCCTGCCACCCAAGATCTCCCCCATCCAAGGCCAACGCCCACTCCCACCTACGCCCCCTCACCAACACCACGGGCACGCCGAGATCAGCTGGCCTGCCCACCGGCTCGCACGCCAGGTACCCCAGCAGGCGGTTGCCCTCCCAATCCAAGGGGCTTACCTCCCACTCCAAGCTGGCGCTGCCTTGACCCTCCACCTGCAGCTCCCTCCTGCCGTAGCTCCTGCCACCCAGCACCAACTCGCACCCCACCTCCAGCACCTCGGGGTGGGGATTGCTGAGCTCCACCATGAGCCGCTTACCACCTCCTACGTAGGCCGGACCCTCTGGATAACTCACCCTGTAGTGCAGGCTCGTGCCCCTCACCTCGTAGCTCATTGGATCCCTCTCCCACAGCTCCCTGATGCCCTCATCGGCCATCAGCTCCTGGCGATCCTCGGGCATCCTTACCTTGCCATCCGGCATCCCGTGCCAGGCCAGCACCCTGTGTGCTGCCCTCACCACCCTCTCCGTCAGCTCCCCAAGCGTGCGCGGCACATGGTTATCCCCCTCCGATACGTGCCTGAGGCCTCCCCAAGACTCGTTGGTCGCTATCTCCTCCCCCAAGGGATCTACCCATCTGGCTGGCAGGCCCTTACGACCAGCTATTATCCCCAATAAGGCTCCCAGTGTAGCTCCGGTGCAGTCTGTGTCGTACCCACAGTTGACGGCCTTGCACAGCGCATCCCCAAAGTCTTCCCCCCACAGCCAACCTATCACCTCAAACCCCAGGTTGATCGGGGCGTACTGTGCCACTGGATGCCCCACCACTCGCAGCAGCTCCTCCCTGGCCTCCAGCCATCCCAGCCCCCGCTCGTGCGCCTCCAGCACCGTCTCGATCGCCACCCTCACCTTGCTCCAGGAAGGCACGTACGACAAGCCCACCTCCAACAACCCCTCTCTATCGGAAAGCACAAACGCTGCAGCCTCCAAAGCTGCGTGGAACATCTCCCCCCACACACCCTCCCCACCGGCGTGATCGCAGATCGCGTCTTCGTAGGCATAGCGCGCTGCCACCCGGGGCATCCCGGGGGCCACGCACGCCCAGATCTCAGAGCGGATGGGGCTGCCCATGCAGTCCACAAACCAATTGTTGAAGGCCCCACACACCGGCGGCCACAATCCCAGCCGCATGTTCGTCTTAGCAAGGCCGTACTCATCGAAGTTATAGCCTATGTGGTCCAGCCAGTAGCCCACCAGGTCCACAGCCCGCAGCCCCGGCCCCAACTCCTCCAGCGCCTTCAGCCACACCAGCTGCATCTCTAGGTCGTCGTTGGGGATGCCGCCCTCCCGCAGCTCGGGATACCACCACACGTCAAATGGCTCCCTCTGCCCCCAGGCACGCTCCAAAGGCGCCCCAAGCGTCCCCCCAGCGTTCTTCCCCAGCCAACATCCGTACACCTTATCCCTGAACTCCTCCCCGCCTACCTCTAGATGATCCATGATCGCCTCCTGGTGTTGCCAGCATCGGTATATACCGTCAGTATAGAACGATCCGGCCTTTGCCTGCAGGTCATCTAACAATCTACTAACAACCACACCTAACAATAGTAGTAACCTGTTAGATCACAGGACTACATATTACGCCCGGAGGAGTAGGCTATGTGAAGATCAGTCACGAAACTTATAAGATTACCTAAGTTCCTTGACATACAAGCTGAATAGCATCCATAAACTTCGCAACATAGGAGCTTGAGCTTATGCAAAAGTTTCTACGTTCTTTGTTAATATGTGTGCTATTGCTGCTATCTAGCTTCTCCAATACCGGCCCTAGGCAAGTTATTGCCCAAGGAGATGCTAAAGGGTTGAGCAACGAAGGGCAATCAGATCAGGCGTTGCTCAATTCCTTGAACGACCCCAAATTCGAGTACAACCGCGCGACGAACAAGATAAGCTATCTGGGAGGTACGCTGCAGGCACCCATCTACTTGACTCAAGACAAGCAACAGAGTCCGGAGGAGGCGGCCAGAGAGTTCCTGACGAACTATGGCACACTCTTTGGAGTAAGGGACCAGGCACGGGAACTAGCAGTCAAACGTGTCAACCACCTGGATCGTGGCCGGAAAAGCGTGCGCTTCCAGCAGGTATACAATGGTATACCCGTCATAGCTGGCGAGATGTACGTGCAGCTGGATGGAGAGAACAACGTGATCTCTGCCAACGGCGAGCTGTTACCCATTTGGACCCTAGATCTTACCCCATCGATATCAGCTGATGCTGCCCGGCGAGAAGCCCTACAGCTAGTGGCCGAGCAGTACAGGGTACCGATCGATCAGCTTCGAGCCACTAGTCCCCGACTATGGATATATGACCCCAGGCTGCTGGGCGCTCCATCCCTGCCCATAACCTCGCTGGTATGGCGCCTGGACGTGATCGGGGGCGATATGGGCAGCATCCAGGAGTTCGTGGCGGTGGACGCTCACACCGGCAAAGTACTGCTGCACTTCAACCAAGTACAGGATGCCAAGCAAAGAGAGGTTTGTGATAACAACAACGACCCTAGCTTGGGGCAACTCTGCTATAACCCAGTAAGGCGAGAGGGAGACCCGCCCTATTCCGTAGAGGAAGTGAACCACGCCTATGATTACTCCGGAGGAGTATACGATTTCTACCACGACAGGTTCGGGCGGGATAGCTTGGACGGTATGGGCCTCAAGTTAGTATCCACAGTCCGCTATTGCCCTGATTCGTACAATTGCCCATATGGAAACGCCTTCTGGAGCCCCACGTATAAACAGATGGTATACGGCGACGGGTACGCCTCGGCGGACGACGTAGTGGGACACGAGCTCACGCATGGTCTCACCCAGTTCACATCTGGGCTGTACTACTACTACCAGTCAGGGGCAATCAACGAGTCGCTCTCGGACGTGTTTGGGGAGCTGTACGACCTCACGAACAACGCTGGGACGGACACAAAGGCCACGCGCTGGTTATTGGGTGAAGATCTGCCAATTGGGGCTGTCAGGAACATGAAGGACCCAACACAGGAAGGTGATCCCGACAGGATGCGCAGTCCTTACTACTACTCGGGTTCAGGCGACAACGGTGGTGTGCACTACAACAGCGGGGTGAACAACAAGGCCGCTTATCTGATGACCGACGGAGGCACTTTCAACGGCAAGACCATACGCGGGCTGGGCATAGATAAGGTAGCCGCCATCTACTACGAGGTGGAGACCAACTTCCTGGTCTCAGGCAGCGACTACGCGGACTTGTACGTTGGGCTTCAACAAGCGTGCCTCAACCTCGTCGGCACTCACGGTATCACCGCAGCGGACTGCGGAGAAGTCAAGAAGGCCGTGGACGCCACGGAGATGAACCTCCAGCCTATAGACGCGAACGCTTCCGCGCCAGAGGCCCCGCTATGTCCTGCTGGGAAAATACCGCAGGATATCTTCTACGACAACTTAGAGAACCCTAACAGCGGTAACTGGACTATAACTACCAGAGTAGGCACTTCAACTTGGTATTACCCTCAAAATAACAACCCCTATAACTGGGACTTCAGCTACGCAACGAGCGGCAGAATCAGCATCTGGGGAGAAGAACCTTATAACCCAGAGGATGCCTCTATAGAGATGACTCGTGACGTGACTCTGCCGCCAAACGCGTACATGCACTTCAAGCACTCCTATGAGCTCGATCGTCGCTATGATGGTGGAGTATTGGAATACAGCACCGATAGAGGTACAACCTGGAAGGACACCCTCGATCTACAGGTGGACAACGGTTACAATGCATCGCTCGTGTACGGCGCTAGCTACGGTAACCCACTGGGCGCAAGGTTCGCTTTTACGGGTCTCAGCCATGGCTATATCTCTTCTAGACTGGACCTTTCGAGTCTATCAGGGAAAAACGTAAGGTTCAGGTTCAGGATCGGCATGGATGATTATGGTTCTGGAGATAGGGGCTGGTTCATAGACGACATACGTATATATCGATGCATTACTCCAGATACCACACCTCCGAGCGTGTCTGCCCCCAAAGCGTCCATCCAGAGCGGGGTGACTCTAGGCTACACCACCATACCCCTCCAGATATCCTGGTCCGCCAGCGACTCTAGCGGCATCAGGGGCTACCTGGTGCAGATGTCGACCTATAACAACGGCGCATGGTCTAGCTGGAGCACCATCTACAATGGTAGGGCTACCAGTATCACGAAGACCTTGGCGCCGGGCTCCTACAGATTTAGGGTACAGGCTACCGACAACGCGGGCAACTCCTCCACATCCTCCTACACCTCAACCACTATCTCGGCTATCCAGGAGAACTCCAAAGCCATCTCCTACTCCTCAGGATGGCAAAGAGTGGCTATATCCAGCGCCTACGGAGGCTACACTAAGTACCACTCCAAGTACGGTGCCAAGGCCTCCCTCGCCTTCCAAGGCAGGCAGGTGGCCTGGATAGCTCCCAAGGGTCCCAAACAAGGCAAGGCTGAGGTCTGGATGGATGGCAGCAAAGTGGCCACTGTCGACCTCTATGCCTCTACCAACTTGCCCAGAAAGGTTGTGTTCTCCAAGGCCTGGAGCAGCTCCGGCAGCCATACCATTGCTATAAAGGTGTTGGGCACCTCCGGCAGGCCCCGAGTGGATGTCGACGCTTTCGTGATCCTGCGCTGATCCATCTGGGGACTTCAGGATGCACCTGAAGTCCCCAGGGCCCACACCCATATGCCCTTACACCAAGACAACGTACAGGGAAGATGATCATGGTAGGCCTATAGACCTCAAAATTAGCCTTAGAGGTAGGGTGTCAGCCCACCGCCCACCTCCCGGGCAGCCTCTAGGAAGAAGCTTTGTTCCCTCAATCCCGCAGGGGCGTGGGCTGGTGGCTACAATAGGGGGTAATCCAGCTGGCCCCGACGAACAACAGCGGGATCTAGCCAGGTCTTGCATCTTCCAAGGATAGGCCAAGACGCAGCAAGAAATGCTCTTAGATCTGGAATGGGTGCAGCGAGGAGCTATCGCGACCAGACTGTTCAAGCACCTACATGTACGAGCTCTACGCTGTGGACAAGCCCAAGATCATCTACAAATAGGGAACAAGTCAACAGCCGTACGGAGGACGACCAACACTTTGTTGTTCCGTCCCAAGGACAAAAGCTGCCATGAGCGCCCGAATAGATGGGTTTAGCCCCCTAGCTGGACGACTGGGACCTAACGACCTGCTGGTTGTTGCCCACCAGGTCCTGGATCTGGTCGGTGGAGATGTGGGGCACGACCGTGACCGGTAGCACCACATGCCTGTAGGGCCTTTCTCCACCAGCCTTTATCCGCTCCATGAGCAGGCGAGCGGCCTCCACGCCCATGTGTCTGGAGGGCAGCACGGCCGTCATTGCTCCCAAGGTGTAGAGAGCCTCCGGGTTGTCATCTGCGGCGGATGCAAGGGCGATCCGATTCGCCTCCACCCCTATGCGACCGAGGTCCTTGGCGACCACCGTCAGCACGTGGCTGTTGGCCGCCAGGATCGCCGTGGGCCTGTAGGGGGCAGACATCCAACCACGCAGGATCGCCAGTCTACCATCCTCGGGCAGCGAGTCGTAAGGACGCAACGCGGTCAGATCGGGCACGACCTCGAGCCCGTGCTCCCGCAGCGCCTGCAGGTGCCCCGCAAGGTTCTCCTGCACACTCGTGCACGAGGTCTCGCCCCACACTGTGGCGATGTGCTTGTGCCCGCGCCCGATGAGCTCCTTGGTCAGCAGATACCCCGCCGACCAGCTGTCAGGCAGGACTCTGTCGGTCGGCACGTTCGGGTAGTAGCGGTCGACCATTACCACGGGCATACCCTCCTGCAGCAGTGCCTCTATATGTACGGCGTTGGGGGATCCATCAACCGGATACAGGACCACGCCCGCAGCTCCCGCCTGCCTGGCACGTCTGAGGTTCTGCACCTCCGCCTGCGCCGAGAGCATGGAGTCGAATAGGAGAGTGTGGAAGCCCTCCGCTCTACAGACCTCCTCTATGCCCCGGAGGATCTCGATGACGTGGTGCCCATGCAGCACCTCGAATATGCAGGCTATCAGCCTGCCCTCCCTGTGCCCTTGTGGCGGCGACTCCATCGTGCCCGTAACGAACGTCCCCAGCCCGCGCCTGCGGGTCAGCACGCCCTCGCGCACTAGGTCGTTGAGGGCACGGGCGGCGGTGATGCGGCTGACACCGAAGCGCCTGCACACCTCCTTCTCGGTGATGAACGACTGGCCAGGCACGAACCTGCCCTGCCGTATCTCGTTGAGCAGCGCCATCTTGATCTTGTAGTACTCCGGTAGCGGTCTGTCTTCCAGGCTCATCGGGCTCACCTCGGTTGATTTGTCAACACATCAAATATATCATAATCCGCGTTCGATCTCGATACCTGAGAACTTGGAGCAACGCACATGTGTGCATATATAGCAAAGATCGGAGCCTGATTATACTCTTCTCATTATTAGGCCCAAGCACCCCTTGAAAAATATATGTATTTGCAGTAAAGTGCAATAAGGAAAATATGCAGTATGACCAGAGGGAGGTGATGCATGACCAACCAAGCTCCCAAGATGACTATGGAGAGCGCCGTGGAGGTGCTCAAGCGGCAGGGCTGCAGGATAACTCCGCAGCGCATCATGATCCTGGAGTACCTATTATCCACCGATGACCACGTCAC
This sequence comes from Thermobaculum sp. T2p, assembly GCF_059335935.1. Taxonomy (NCBI): domain Bacteria; kingdom Bacillati; phylum Chloroflexota; class Chloroflexia; order Thermobaculales (SeqCode); family Thermobaculaceae (SeqCode); genus Thermobaculum (SeqCode); species Thermobaculum sp. T2p. The sequence continues at coordinate 39,348 of NZ_JANZYQ010000016.1, read as the reverse complement.
AGCCGAGGAGCTCTACGAGCGGGTCAAGCAGATGTACCCTCACATCAGCTTCTCCACGGTCTACAGGACCCTCGAGCTGCTGCGGGACGCCGGGCTCATCACCCAGACGGATCTCGGCAAGGGCACGTGGAGCTACCATCCCATAGACCGCGCCGACCACCATCACCTGATATGCTTGGGGTGCGGCGAGATGTGGGAGATACCTCAGGACACGTTCGATGAGGTGCACCGCCAGATCATGGAGCGCTACAACTTCGACGCCCTGATGGTGCACTACGCGATCTACGGCCACTGCGAGCGCTGTCGGTAGTTCTACACCGCCCTGAACCGTGGCTGCCTACCCTCCAACACAGCGAGTACATCATCCACGACCTCGCTCATCCTCTGCAGCGACTCCTCTGTATGGGATGCCATGTGAGGGGTAATCAGCACGTTGGGCAGCTCCAGTAGAGGGCTATCCGCTGGCAGAGGCTCGGGCTCAAACACATCCAGCGCCGCACCAGCGATCCAGCCCTCTCGCAACGCCTTTACCAGAGCGTCCTGATCTACCACCCCACCCCTGGAGGTGTTCACCAGGCACGAGGTCTTAGGCATGAGCCTCAGCTCCCTCTCCCCGAGCATGTGGTACGTGGACGGGAGCAAAGGCACGTGGAAGCTGACGAAGTCGGCCCTAGATAGCAGCTCCTCGAGATCCACCCTGATCGCTCGCAGGCCAGGTGGCAGCTGGGGCTCCACGACGTCGTAGAACATCACCTCCATAGAGAAGGCCAAGGAGCAGATCTCGGCTACGCGGCGACCTATCCTGCCCATGCCCACCACGCCCAGGATCTTGCCGAGCAGCTCCCTGCCCGTCAGTCGATAGCGAGCGCCCCAATCGCCCGCCCTCAGGGCCTCGTGGCCCTCATGCAGGCGCTTGGCTAGAGCGAGCATCATCCCGACAGCATGCTCCGCCACAGATTCGGCGTTGGCTTCTGGCGTGTACACGACAGCTATTCCTAGCTCCTTGGCAGCCTCCAGGTCGATATTGTCCAGGCCTACGCCATGGCGACCTATCACCCTAAGGCCATCAGCAGCCTCGAGCACGCTGCGCGTGAGCTTGCCACCAGCACGCACTACCACCCCCTGCACATCAGCTATCTGCCGGCGCAAGCTATCCTCATCGAGAGACTCCGCCATCACCACATCGGCATGGGCCCGCAGCTTACTCATGCCGCTCTCGTGTATAGGTTCCAGCACCAGCACTCTAGGTTTAGGCATAGGGCTAACCCTCCTCGTGGGGCAGCACCATGACCTTGACCTGCGAAGGGTCGCGCCTGGTCACCTGCAGGGCGGCTTCCGTCTCCGCCAGCGAGAAGTGACCGGTGACTATCTGCTCAGGACGAATCTTGCCTGTCCTTATCAGCTCGATCGCATCGGGGTAGGTGTTGGCGTACCTAAAGGTACCGGTGAGCCAGATCTCGTGCTGCTGCAGGTAGGCTACAGGTATCTCGACCGTCTCGCCAGGCCCCATACCCACCAGCACAGCAGTGCCCGCTGGTCTCAGGCTACTGATACCATCCTTGACCGCCGTGGGACTACCGGAGCACTCTATCAGCACATCGGCCTCCACCCCAGCCTCCGACAGAGGATTGCTACGAACGTTGATCGTCTGACTGGCACCCAACTTGCGGGCGAATTCCAAGCGTTCATCTACCACGTCGGTGACGGTCACTTTGGCTGCGCCCAGCGCGTACGCCGACAGCATAGCGAGCAGTCCTATAGGGCCCGCGCCAGTGATGAGCACATGGTCCCCGCCACGCAGGCGAGCTTTGCGGCAAGCCCATAATCCAACGGACACGGGTTCTACTAGAGCGCCCGCATCGTCGGAGATCTCATCGGGCAGAGGATAGGCGAAGTCCTCGTGGATCGTGACATAGCGCGCGAAGGCGCCATCGACCGGGGGCGTAGCGAAGAACTTGACGTACGGGCACAGGTTGTACCTGCCGGCACGGCACTCCCGGCAGGTCCCGCAGGGCACACCCGGCTCCAGCGCCACCCTCTCACCCACCTGGTGCTTCGTGACCTCGCTGCCTAGGCCAACCACCACACCCATAGACTCGTGGCCGAGGATCAGTGGAGCTTCTACCACGAAGCTACCTATCCTACCGTGCTCGTAGTAGTGCACGTCGGAGCCACATACGCCAACAGACCTGACCTCCACCAGCACCTCTCTGGGGCCCGGTACCGGCACTGGACGCTCCTCCAGGCGCACGTTATGGGGGGCGTACAGCACAGCTGCTTTGTTCTGCATAACCTTGCTCTCCTTTCTAGCTTGTAGACCTAACTGCCGGGTTCTAGTACAACCTTAATAGACGGCGTGCGCGCCTGCATGATCTCGATCCCCTTATGAAAGTCCGCCAGCGGCAGGCGATGAGTCACTATATCGTCCATGGGCAACTTGCCCTTGCGGATCATGTCGATCGCGATGGGGTAGCAGTACGGGCCAAGGTGAGCCCCGTGTATATTGAGCTCTTTGGTATCGCCTATGATCGTCCAGTCCACGGTCACGGGCTCTCGCATCACGCTGAACTCGACGAAAGTACCAAGCTTGCGGATCATCCGCAGACCCTGCTCTACGGCCGCAGGATGGCCGGTAGCCTCTATGTACACATCGCAACCGTAACCCTCAGTGAGCCCTAGCACCTCCTCCACTACGTCCACCCTGGAGGGGTTGAGGGTAAGGTCCGCCCCGCATTTACGGGCCACCTCCAGGCGGTGGTCCACGAGATCCACTACGACCAGCAGGCGAGGGTTCCTCATCCGCGCCGCGGCGACCATGCCCAGGCCCAAGGGCCCGGCGCCAGCGATCACCACCACGTCCTCGAACTTGATCTCCCCTCTGTCGACGGCGTGGATGGCGCAGGCCAGCGGCTCTATGAAGGCCGCGTGGTGAGGGGGGATATCGGATGGCACCTTATAGTTGATAGCATCGGCTGGCCACAGCATGTACTCAGCCATGGCACCGAAGGTGCGTTGCCTGAAGCCATAGACATCGTGCTGCTGACACATCCAGTACTGGCCACGCTTGCAGAACCTGCACTGCCAGCAAGGCACTATCTGCTCGGAGACCGCCAGATCCCCTACCTGCAGGCCGTACTTCTCACCTGCCCCCTCACCCAGCGCAACCACGTAGCCCACAAACTCATGTCCTGGGATCACCGGTGGTTGGCAGTAACCGGCCCTGTGCTCATCCCCCCAGAACATGGGTGCACCCGTGTAGCATTTGAGATCGCTTGCGCATATGCCCACGGCAGGCACACGAACGAGCACCTCGCCAGGTCCCGGGATCGGCACGGGGCGCTCCTCCACCCTGTAGTCCTCTGGACCATAACACACTACGGCCTGCATAGTCTTAGGTAATTCTGAAGCCACGGCATCACCTCCTGTGATCATCCTCTCGCGATGATTATGGCTCCTATTATGACCGAAAGGACCGTGGCTATCCATATCGGAAGCAAAGACTCCACGAACCTCATCCAAAAAAGGTGAACGGCCACGAGCAGCACGATGCTGATGAAGCATCTATCAAAGAGGTTAGTCTCTATAGGCAGGAAACCTTTTCTACCCTCATGTTCCTCTGGTGGCACGAAGCCTTTTGCACTTGCCATGACCCTACTCCTTCACAGCACCGAAAGTAAGTCCCATCACTATGTAGCGCTGCACGAGCGCCAGGAAGATCAGCGCGGGCAACAGGGCGACCATCGACACTGCAGCCATCTCACCCCAGTTGGTGCCGGTAACCGTCACGAACTCCGCCAGGCCGGTGGTGATGGTGCGGGCGTTGACGCTGGTGAGAGTGGCCGCCAGCAGGTACTCGTTCCATGAGAAGACCCAGCTGAATATGGCGCTGATGGCTATCCCCGGAGCCGCCAGCGGCACGATGATCCTCAGGAGGACGGTCTTCACATCAGCGCCATCGGCCATGGCGGCCTCGTCCAGCTCCACCGGAATGCCATCTATAATGCCCTTGAGCAGCCATATGGCGAAGGGCAGGTTGAACACCGTGTAGAAGAGGATGAGCCCCAGGCGCGTATCGAACAGGTCCCAGCCACCGAACTTGAATATACGAGTGAACAGCAGGAATAGCGGCAGCAGGAATGCCGCCGGGGGAGCCATCCTGTTGGTGATAGTCCAGAAGAAGATGTTCTGCTCGCCCTTGAGCCTCCAGCGCGATAGGGCATAGGTGGCCATCACAGCCAGCACGGCCACTAGGATCGCATTACAGGAGGAGACTATGATGGAGTTGAGTAGGTACCTTCGGAAGGTAGCGTCGCCGAAGAAGCTGGTGTAGTTCTCGGTGTACACGCCATGAATCATCAGCGAAGGGGTACCAAACAGCTGCACCCTGCTGCGGATGGACACCAGAAACATCCAGTATATAGGCAGGAGCGTGATCAATGTGGCTACTATCCACACCAGATACGTTAGTATGTTGCCCCTTAGCTTGCCAGCCACAGCTCTCTCTTTGCTCATGTTACCCTACTCCCTCTGCTCGTGATGGCTACAAACAGCAGCCAGCTAAGCACGATCGTGAAGTACAGCAGCAGCATGCTCATAGCCGAACCATACCCGTAGTCGGTCTTGGGGAAGACCTCGCGCCACAGGTGGATGCCGGTGTACCTGGTGGCGGCCCCCGGCCCACCACCAGTTAGCATCCACACCTCATCCACGATGCGCAGGGCGTCCATGATGCGTATGAACAGAGTAGTAAGCATCACGGGCCTGATCATAGGCAGCGTGAGGTAGCGGAAGATCTGGAAAGCGTTGGCACCATCCACCTGGGCGCTCTCAAAGGGTTCCCTGGGAAGGGAGATCAGTCCCGCAAGGAGCGTAAGGGTAACCAGGGGAGTCCAGTGCCACACGTCCATGAGCACCGTGGTCCAGAAGGCTTGCCCGCTGTAGCGCCCTATGTTGTAGTCGATGTGGAACCACTGCTGCAGGTAGTAGGGCACAGGACCGAACCCTGGAATCATCATCAGCCGCCAGGTAGCACCCACAGCGATCGGTGCGACCATGAGCGGCAACGCGTGGATGGTCCTGAAGAAGGCCTTGCCGGGGAACTCCCTGGTGAGGAGCTGCGCCAGCAGGAAGCCCAGCACCATCTCGCTGAGCACCGCCCAGAAGGTGAACTTGATGGTGATCCAGAGCGAGCTAAGAAAAGCCTGGTCGAACACCAACCTGCGGTAGTTCTCCAGCCCCGCGAAGGACAGCCCTGCCTGGGCGGAGAACACGTTCCAGTTGAAGAAGCTCACGTACAGCACATAGAAGAAGGGCGCCAGCCCCGTCACAGCTAGTACTATGAGGGTGGGCGCCAGTAGCGCCCACCCAGTTCTTGCAGACCACATACACCACCACCTACTTCCCGTAGCCTAGTCTCTGCATCTCTTCCTCCGCGGCCTTGGCGGCCTCGTCCAGGGCTTGATCAGGACTCATCTGTCCAGATATAGCCTTGTAGATGAACGGAGCCACAACCTCCCTGACCTGCGCATGGAATGGGAACGGAGGAGCACCAGCGAACAGGTCACCGTACTTGCGCATCAGGGTGAAGTAGCCACCAGTCTTTTGGTCAACTTCTTTGACCAGCGGATCGTCAAAGGTCTCGGTGAGGGTGATGCGGGCCGTCTTGGCTGCCCACTCGGGCTGCACCGATGGCTGACCTATGTACTCCAGCCACAGCAGCGCGCACTTCTGCTTCTTGGAAGAGTAGGGTATGGCGAAGGCCCCACCGTCGTAGTAGCCTATGTAGCCCTTGCCGGACTTGGCATCCTGCATCACTCCAGGAGCTGTTGGTGGGAGGGCCACACCCACCTTGCCCACCACCTTGGACCTAGATGGATCGGTGGCGATCCAAGCTACGTTCTCACCGTAGATCCAGCCCTGAGCGGCCCTACCAGCGGCGAACGTGGCCGCCACCTCGTCCCAAGTGCTGTTGGTCGACTCAGGCGGAGCATACTTGAGCATGTCAAGCCAGAACTTGAGGGCTTGCTTGGCCTTGGCGCTGTTCATTTGGCCACCGTGCTCTACCGTGGCCTTGTAGGTCTTGGTGTTGATACCCCAGTTGTATATGCCCCAGCTAGGGAATATCGTCTCCACTAGCTCGTAGAAGGAGGCTGGATGTCCGGAGGCCGCCTGCACCGTGGTGCCCCACAGCTGCATGTTGTGGTCCTTACCCCATTTGGTGAAGAACTCCGCGATCTGCCTGTATTCTTCGAAGTTCTTGGCAGGGGCTAGGTCGTGCCCGTACTGCTTCTTGAAGGCAGCCCTTATCTCTGGGTCCTCAAAGAGGTCCTTCCTATAGACATAGGTCTTGATGAACGACTCCATCGGCACACCATACAGATGCCCGGTCTTGGGGTCCTTGAAGTAGTTGATGAACGAGGTGAACTTGTTCAGATCGAAGGTAGGAGCCTTCAGGTCGGGGTTCTCCTCCATCATCTTGGTGAGATCGACCAAGAAGTTGCGGGCCATGTAGCCGTAGACTATATCCTGCTCCGTGTAGACGAAGTCGTAGATGCCCGTCTTGGCCTCCATGTCCTTGATGGCCTTGTCGTACATCTGGTCCCAAGAGGTGGTCTCCAGCTCGACTTTGATGCCAGTAGCCTGCTCGAACTGCTTGGCCAACACATCGGCGGCATACTTGGAGGGCGGAGTGCTCTCGGTGACTCCCCTGATGGTCTGCCCCACACACGCTGCCTTCTCAGCGGCGGATCGCCACCACTGATCGCTCGCTGCTCCCTGCGTGGGCTGTGGAGACTGCCCAGCCTGCGCAGGGGTAGGAGATGCACTGGGTGATGCCGAAGGTGCGGCCGAAGGAGACGGACTAGCAACCGATGGTGATGGGGACGGAGACGTAGTCTGCCCAACTGTCGGGGTCTGTCCCGCTTGCCCTCCACACGCACCCAGTAGCAGCGCGAGGATGAGCACCGGTAACAGATAGGATTTGAGTTTACCTGGACTCGAGTTCATTGCCGAAACCTCCTTGCACCTGAACTGGTGCCGATTAAGATATCACCTCTCCCTGCCAAGTTCAATATCTTCTGGGCACATTGTTGCTAAATATGCACAAATGTGCATTTAAGATACTTTTCATAGGTTGTTAAGGGGTGTTTTATTGCACACTTGCTCAGCTATATCTATAATTTTCCCATAAGGGTGGAGGTTGGATGTCGCCTAGAACGAGGGAGTCTCTGGAAAACACCTTGATGCTGGCTGAGATCGCCCAGCTCTACTACATGGACGGGCTGACTCAGGATGAGATAGCACGCCGTGTTGGTCTGTCTAGATCCCACGTGTCCAGGATGCTGAAGAGCGCCAGGGAGTCTGGCTTGGTAGAGGTGCGCATCAACCATCCCCTGCAAAGAGATAGCCGCCTGGAGGGCGAGCTGAAGGCAAGGTTCAACCTCAAGGACTGCGTGGTGCTAGCTCGCCAGACCAATAGCATGTTTGGTCTAGACACGGGCAAGAAGGTGGGAGCCCTGGCAGCCAGGTACCTCCAGAAGATCATCCGGCAGGGCAGCACCATAGGCCTGGGCTGGGGCAGCGCCGTCTATGAGACGGTGAGCAGCGGGTACCTGACGCCAAAGAAGGATGTCAAGGTGGCTCAGCTTATGGGCAGCATAGGAGGTGTGACTCCAGACATAGATGGAGCTCAGATAGCCTCACAGCTGGGTAACATGCTGGGGGCCACCGTGTACTACTTGCACGCACCGATGATAGTCACGGACAGCTCGGTCAGGCAGGGACTGCTGCGCGACCAGCACATCCGGCGGACGCTCGAGGTCGCCCGGCGGTCAGACATCACCCTCGTCTCCGTCGGCTTGGTGAGCCAGAGGTCGGGGCTCTACAGGGCAGGGTACCTCAACGATGCCGATCTGGAGTACATAGCCGGGCAGGGAGCGGTGGGCGACATCTGCGGCACATTCTTCATGCTCGACGGCTCGATAGCCCCGCTGGAGATTCACGACAGGATATTAGCCGTATCGAGCGACGTCCTAAGGGCCGTGCCCAACAAAGTGGGGGTGAGTTGGGGAGAGCACAAGGCGCTGGCCAACATCGGGGCCGCGAGGGCGGGACTGATCAACATCCTCGTGACGGACGAGGACGCAGCCCTGGCGATGTTAGCCCACAAAGACTGATGAGAGGTATCACTCCGTTCCCCTGCGATCCTCCGATGGGGGCACGAGCAGGGTGCGCAGCTGCGCAACCAGATCAGCCTCCGCCACGGCACCCTCGAGGCTGAGCCGGTCGTTGACGATTGTCTTGGGCACACCGTACACCATGTAGCGCTGGGCTAGGTCCGGGAAAGCCGTGGCATCCACCACCTCGGCGGTCACCTGAGGACTCTCGACAGCAAGCTGCCAGGCCAAGCGCGCCATCTGAGGGCAGTACGGGCATGTCGGGGTGCTGAACACCCGGATGTGCAGCGATGAGCCCAGTTCCTGCAGCCATTGCTTAGTATCATTCCCCAGGCTGGTGGATCCTGTTGAGGCATCCGAGATCGCGTCCAACAGGGCGGACAGCTCATGACCCGTGGGGGCTCCAAGGAACCTCATCCTGCCCCTATTCCTGCCCTCTATCTCTATCGTGGGAATGCGCTCCACCCCTCGCTCGCGCGCCAGGTCACCCTCGGAGTAGATGTCGTGGAACTCGAGCTGCAGCTTGGGGGATATACTCACTAGCTCTTCGAGGACTTTCCTAGCAACGGGACATTGCGGGCACTCCCTGCCGGGTACATATATAGGTAGCTCCTTCTGGGAGAAGAGCACGAGATTGACATCATCCGCCAGCCTATCCTCTAGGATCTGCTTCATCTTGTCACGCACAACGCTGCTGACCATGATTCACCTCCACAACTGATACCATCAGCTACTATTATAATGACCGACACACTGAGAGGAGCACGCGCTTGGCCAAGGTACTGATCACCACCTCCGGGTCCTTTGGCGATCTGAGCCAGCAGCTGGCCGTGGGCAAGGAGCTCGCCCGTAGGGGACACCGGGTAGCCCTAGCCCTGCCACCGTCCCTTGCCGGCAGGGGTGAGGAGGAAGGCTTCCTCGTCCACACGCTACCTGGCGATCCAGCTGCGGAGGGGTCGGCCCTTAGGGGCATCACCTTCCCCTTCGGCAGGGCCGCGCCCTTCGCAAGCACTCGGAGCGTGGTGGCTGCCGAGTCTCCTTGGCTTGCCGAGCGAGCCAGGAGCCTGGCCCGCCTCTGTCTGGAGTACGATCTGCTGGTGTCCTCGGCCACCCAACTGGCGGCAGCCTCGGCCGCGGAGATGGTTCGGATACCTTGGGCCACCGTGTTCATAGCCCCAGCCATCCTACCATCGGAGCTATCTCCCTACCCCTTACCTACTGCGTGCCCCCCTCTTCTGCGACAAGCTCTGAGTCGTGCGGGTTGGGCTGTGGGTCAATGGTGGATGCGCCGGTACGTGGACCCACTGGTCAACGAGCATAGGGGAGCTCTGGGACTGCCTACCAGATCGGACTGGATGCTCACTGGCAACCTCTCCCCGTACCTATCAATCCTTACCGCCCTGCCCAGCTTTACTCCCGTGTCGTCAAGATGGCCTCCTCAGGTGCACCAGACCGGCTACTGCCCCTACAGGGGGTACAGAGCGTGGCATCCGAGCCCTGAGCTCAAGCGGTTCCTGGAGGGCCAAGGTAGCCTGGTGCTGGTGACCGCGGGCTCGATGGCGCACGGGGAGGACGAACACTCCCACCGGCTCTATAGCGTCTGTCTGGGAGCGGTGGAGACTCTAGGTGCCAGGGCGCTCCTGGTGGGACCGCGAGAGGGACATGTGGGCAAGAGGTCCATGGCGGTACCCTTTGTGCCGTTCCACGAGGTCCTGCCCCGCTGCGCGGCGGTGATCCACCACGGGGGCGTGGGCACCGTGCAGGAGGCGATGCTCGCGGGCATTCCCCAGCTTATCCTCCCATGGGGCGCGGACCACTTCTTCAACGCCGCTCGCGCCCAGGAGGCGGGCATCGCCGAGGTCCTCCTGCTGCGGGCCTACTCCAGCACGGCGCTCCTCCGAGCGCTGCGAGAGGTCCTGGAAGGGCCGGCCTCCGAGGCGGCCAGAGAGCTCGCCGAGAGGGCCAGGTCGGAAGTAGGCACGTCCACCACCGCTGACCTGCTGGAGTCCTTTCTAGGCTCACACCGGGGAATGGATCGACAAGGGCAGCAGGAAGCGGATAGTGATGGCCATGCCAGCTAGCCCATTGATCAACGGGAAATAGGGATACCAACGCGCCACGGCATGGGGGGCAAGGCGCATCTGGGCGAGCATGATGCCTGGATAAACCATCAGGATGACGCCGGAGAACAGGTCTCTAGGCAATACGAGGATGGCCGCCAAAAGATACATCACCAGGCAATATCGGAGCGTGCCCAACTCTCCCAGCAGCGTGGCCACGGTCCTCACGCCGGCGCGGGTATCTGGCACTATGTCTGGGATAGCAGAATAGGCGTGCATAGCGGCACACCAGCACATACCGGCCAGTGCCAGGTACCAGGAGGGTGGAAAGCTCGAGTAGAGCGACCACCCCAAGAACATAGGCGTGACGTACAGCACGTTGCTCAGCGAATCTATCACGGGCCTGGACTTCAGCCTCAGCGGTGGCACGCTGTAGGCCACCGAGAGCAGTATGAACAGCAGCCAGGCCAACCAGCTCAAAGGGCTAGCGCCCAACAGCGGGGGAATAGCGAGCGCAACAGCTATCAACACCGCCACAAGCAGCCTGGGGCGCATCTCTGGCCGCACGAGCGCTTCCCAATCGCCCTTCTTGGGGTTGTGCACATCGGTATCGTAGTCCGAGAGATCGTTGACGCCGTACAGCAGCAGGTTAGCTGGCAACGTGAACCAGACAAAGAACCACAGCGTCCGCCAGCTCACGAGCGCAGGGAGGCTATCCGCCCCAAGGATGCAGCCCAGCGCGTAGGTGCCCAGCAGGTACAGCCAGAACTTGGGGCGCGAGACCTTCAGCAGCCAGCGCAGATCACGCCAGGAAAGAGGCATAGGCAGCCCTCCACAGCACGGGTGGGTAGTCCCCACGAGCGTTCTTGACCCTGTTGTGCCACACGCTGACGGGATCCCTGGAGATGCGGTACAGCACGCTCTGATAGCTGCACGACGCCAAGGCCACGCCGAACCTGCAGGCGGGGGGCACGTAGCGCAACCCTTGGTGAGCCTCTCTGTACTGTTGCATGTTCCGCCTTATCTGGTAGGCCATTAGGGCCCGAAAACGCCCCTCCGGTATACCCGGTCCCCAGCTACTAGGGTCTATCCCGAACCTGTGCAAGTCCTCCAAAGGGATGTATATCCTGCCGCGTGCGTGATCCTCGGCCACGTCTCGCAAGAAGTTCGTGATCTGCATGGCGTGCCCCAGCAGGCGCGCGTGATCCAGCCCGGCGTCCGGGGCACGCATCACCCTGGCCATCATCAAACCCACTACCTCGGCGGACCCGTAGACGTAGCGCTCGAGGTCCGAGTAGCATGGATAGTAGGAGATGGTGAGGTCCATCTCCATGGAATCTAGGAAGGACTCTACCCAAGGGCGCTCAATACCGTACCTTCGCGCCACCTGCACGAAGCATCGGAGGACAGGCTCACGTGAGGCGCCCTGGCTCCAGGCATGATCCACGTCGTCCCTGAAGGCGCGCAGCCGCTCGGCCGGATCCAGCACGGGGTTGTCCACATACTCGTCGGCGAGCCTGAAGAAAGCATAGAGTACCCACACACGCTTGCGCACATCTGGGGGGAGCATCTGGGTAGAGTAGTAGTAGGTCCAAGAGTACTTGCGAAATATCCGACGGCAGATCTCCAGGTCACTTACCATACACCACACGCCTCCAAGCAAGCTGCGCTGATATCAGGCACATAGGCATCCCTATTCCAGGGTTGGTGTTGGCTCCCACGTAGAAGAGCCCTCTTACCTTCCGGCTCCTGTTGCTCGGGCGGAACACCGCCGACTGTGATAAGGTGTGCGCTAGCCCTAACGCGGACCCTCGGTAGCTGTTGTAGCGCTCCTCGAAGTCCCTGCGGGAGAAGATGTGCTGCACCACCACCCGCTCCTGCAGGTCCGGGATATCGAGCTTCTCTGAGAGCAGGTCGAGCACGCGTGCTGAATAGCTCCGTCTGATCTCATCGTTGTCCGGCAACCCGGGAGCGATGGGCACGAGCACGAACAGGTTCTCGTAACCTGCCGGCGCCACCGTTGGGTCCGTCCTGCTGGGGCAGCACACGTACACCGATGGGTTGCATGGGTATTCTGGTCGGTCGAATATTTGAGCAAAGTTCGTACGCCAGTCATCGCAGAAGTATAGGTTGTGGTGCAGTAGCTGGGGCAACTCTCCCCTCACGCCGAGGTAGATGATGAAGGCCGAGGGCGCAAGCGTGCGCCGCCTCCAGTACCGCTCGCTGTAGCTCCTATACCTGGGAGGCAGCAAGTGGGTCTCGGTATGGTAGACGTCGGCGTTGGAGACCACCACGTCGGCATGGTAGAACCCCCTGGAAGTCGACACGCCGCTCACCTTGCCGCTCTCCACATCTATGGCCTCTACCGGACAGCCTGTGATGATCTCGACTCCCGCATCTCTAGCCAGGCGCTCGAGCACTCGCACGATCTCGTAGATGCCGCCCTCCGGGTACCACACTCCGAGGTTAAAGTCCACGTGACTCATGATGTTATAGAGCGCCGGCGTGGTGTATGGTGAGCTACCCAGGAAGACCAGCGTGTACTGGATGATCTTCCTCAGCTTGGGGTGGCTGAAGTATCGGGAGACGTAGTCCTCCATCTTCTCGAAGACATGCAGCTTCGAGCCCTTGAGGAGCAGTAACGGGTTGAGGAACTCGAAGATCGAGTCATAGTTGCGTGGTACGAACTGGCTCATGGCCACTTGGTACTGGTACTCGCTGAGCTTGAGGTACTCCCTCAGCCTGGCACCTGCCCCGGGCTCGTAGCGCTCGAAGGTCTCCACATCCACCTCGAGATCACCGGTCATGTCCACCACATCGCCGTCCTCAAAGAATATCCTGTAGCTGGGGGATAGCCTGCGCAGCCGCAGGTGATCGCTGACCTTCTCCCCCAGGAGGTCGAAGAAGGACTCAAACACCTCGGGCATAAGGTACCAGGAGGGGCCCATGTCCCAGCGAAAGCCACGATCCTCCAGCAGGTTGGCGCGTCCGCCAACCTGCTCGTTCTTCTCCAGGAGCGTCACCTTGTAGCCGCTCCTCCCCAGCAGGCAGGCCGTACCTAGTCCCCCGATCCCGCCTCCTATGACCACCACTCTAGCCGTCAAGTCGCACCTCCTCAGTAGGTACTCGTCCGTCCCTCCCAGATCACCTCGACCTGACGCAGGGAGGACACGTCGGCGGCGCCGGTACAGAACATAGCCACACGCAGCTGCTCAACGAGGACATCAACGTACTCCATCAGCACCTCCTCCGAGACAGCAGCTGCCTTGACCAGCGGGCCCGCGATGCCGGCCATATCGGCGCCCAAGGCGATCGCCTTGGCCACATCCACCCCATCTCTCAAGCCGCCGCTGGCTATCAGCGGGATCTGCGGCAGCGCCCGCCTGACGCTGACCAAGGCCTGCGACGTGGGTATCCCCCAGGTGGCGAAGGCGCGGCCCACCATCCGCCCTCGCGGGGAGGACGCCAGCTTAGCCTCTATCTGACTCCATGAGGTGCCTCCTGCACCCGCCACGTCTATGCCCCACACGCCGGCATCTACCAGCTGCCTCGCCACCTCGCCGGATATGCCATAGCCTATCTCCTTGGCTATAACCGGCACCGGCAGCTGCTTGCACAACGCCTCTATCTTGCTCAGCAAGCCTGAGAAGTTCGTGTTGCCTCCCTCCTGCAGAGCCTCCTGCAGAGGATTGAGGTGCAGCACGAGCGCATCGGACTCCGAGAGCTCAACCAACCTGCGGCAATCGTCCACGGTCACGCCGTAGTTCAGCTGCACGGCACCCAGATTGGAGAGGATCGGTACATCCGGCGCCAGTGGCCTGACCTGGAAGAAGCGTATCGCCTCAGGAGACTCCAGCATGACCCGCTGGGAGCCCAGACCAAAGGCCAGCCGCTTCACCTGCGCGGCCCTCGCCAGGCGGGCTATGATCTCATACGTCCTAGGGGTGCCTCCAGTAGTGCAGGAGATGAGCAAGGGCGCCCCCAGCTCCCTGCCCAAGAACGCCGTATGGGATGAGACCTCGTCGAGGGAGATCTCGGGGAGGGCCCTGTGGGGCAGCCTCAGGGCGTCAAAGCCCCCCTCCAGCCTCCCATCGTCTCCCGCTGAGTCGAGCACGGCTTGCAGTTGTCTGTCCTTGCGCGCAGCCGTGCTGCCGTCGTCTGACACCTACCGCCTCCAGCTTTGATCTATCGTGTTCACTCGATTATCGAATTACTTAGCTTAGTATAACCGCTTGCGGGCTGGATGCCAAACTGATGCATAGACAACGAGCATGAGATGCACAAGAGATATGGGCAGACAAAAAGCCTATTCCAGAGCAGCTATAAGGGAGCATCATTAGGGGCCAGACAAGAATCCGGGGATCATACGATCTCTACCGGCACTCCCATCTGTGTTATGCTCCTGATCGCTTCTTCTGGAGCATCGCTGGTGGTGATGACCAGAGATAGATCGGAGACATGGGCCACCACGCAGAGTGCCTGCGTGCCAAACTTTGAGCCGTCAACGAGTAGGATGGATTCTCTGGCGTGGGCGATCATCGCACGCTTGACCTCCGCCTCCAGCGGGTCGGGGTCCGTCAGGTGTCCGTCCTGGGTGACCCCTCGCACGCTGAGGAACACCTTGTCCGTGAAGTAGGCGCTGATAGCGCGCGTGGTCTGAGGCCCGACAAAGGACCTAGTGAGCTTGCGCAGGCTGCCTCCCAGCCCGATGAGATCCACTCCGGATAGGGGGTGGGAGGAGAGCAGGTCCATGATGGGCACCAAGCTGGTGATCACGGTCACCTTCTTGCCGGAGTCTAGGATGCTACGTGCGGCATAATAGGAGGTACTAGAGGCATCCAGGAAGACGCTCTCCCCAGCGGAGACCTTGGCCGCGGCGGCCTCCCCTAGGCGCTTCTTATGCTCGACGTTGGTCTCCACCCTCTGTTGGAAGGAGTCCTCGTGACCAGCAAGCTCAGGCAGGATGGCCCCCCCGTGGGTTCGCCTGGCCTTGCCCTGCTGCTCGAGCATCTCCAGGTCACGCCTGATGGTCATTGAGGACACGCCCAGCTCCTGCTCCAGAGCCGAGACGCTGACTCCGCCTTCCTTCCTAAGCCTCTCCAGTATCAGTCTACGCCTCTCCTCGGGCATCAGACTTCTCTCGCCAGATTTACCGTTCGTAGCCACGCCTCACCGTCCCTAACGAAAATTTAGCTCGTTAAATTCTGTGCATTTACATGTTAGATATTGACAGTATCAAACAACACCTGTATTATAACGCACAAAAGCTGAGAGCTATATAGCTCTCTATAGCCCTATGGTAGCACGGCGCAGGAGGAGATTGAAGATATGCACTCGAAGATATGCACTCAACGAAAGTCCGCAGACATAATCCTACCGTAGAGCATTCCTAGGGCATAGATGCGAAGTCGTATCTTGGGGAGGTGATCGCGTGGCATAAAACGGTTTTGGCTCTACTTAGAAGTCAGGAAGTATCACACTATGTGGAGGGAAACTATGTCCAGATACCCAGACAGGTATCCATACGGCAGGAAGAAACTATCTAGAAGGCAGGCCCTGAAAGCGATAGCCTTGGGCGCAGCCGGGGCCACCCTCGCAGCTTGTGGCGTTACCACTGGTTCTCCAGGCTCCGCAAACAAGACGCCAGCAACTACCCCGGCGGCAAGCCAAGCTCCGCCCCCGGCCGCAAACGCCACCCCGGCAGTACGCGAGGCCCCTAAGGGACGCAAGATCGTGCTCGAGCTGTATAGCGTGTTCGCCGGCAACGAGCACCAAGGATGGATCAAGCTGGCTGAGCGCTACGAGCAGGTACAATCCGACGTGGGCATCAAGATCACCTACTCACCGGGGCACCAGGATAACCCCAAACTGCTGACGTCGATCGCGGGCGGTGCGGCACCAGACCTAGCTCATCTGACCCCATTCAGCACACCCCAGTGGGCTCTGCTGGGCGTGATGACGGACCTCACCGAGTACGTCAAGCAGGAAGGATGGACCGAGGACGACTGGTTCCCACCTGCCTGGAACGACATGCAGTGGGAAGGGAAGTTCTACCAGGTGCAGTGGGATGCCGATCCCAACTTCCCGTTCTTCTGGAACCAGAACCTGTTCGAGGAGGTGGGGCTCGATCCCGATAAGCCCCCCGAGACGATAGATGCTGTGGACGAGTACTCCAAGAAGATCAACAAGATCCAGAACGGCAAGGTCACTAGGATAGGCATGATCCCTTGGGATATCTACGGTCCGGAGAACTCCCTGTTCACCTGGGGATGGTCCTTCGGCGGCGAGTTCTGGGACCCCGACAAGCAGGAGGTTACCCCAGACAACGACTACGTCGTCAAGGCCTTGGAATGGATGGTGAAGTACGCCAAGTCGGTGGGTGGCCCGGACAAGCTGTCTGTGACGCCCCCCAACCTGCAGCTGCATCCCTTCGGGTCGGGCAATATAGGCATGTATCCGCTGGTGGTCCCGAACTACCGAGACATCAGGAACGCCAAACCCGACATGAAGATCGGCCATAGCTTGTTGCCCTACGAAGGTCCGGGCGCCAAGCAGCCGGGCGCTGGGGCATGGTTCGGTGGCTGGGGTCTCTTTATACCCAAGGGTGCCAAGAACCCCGATGCTGCCTGGGAGTTCATCAAGTGGGTATCCGCGACGCCAGAGGGCACCAAGGCCCAATGGGAGACAGTGGGATTCCCGCCCGCCTGGAAGAAGGCTCCCGTGCTCGAGGAGATCAAGAACGACCCGATCATGGGGCCCTACTACAACGTGCTGATATCCGCCAAGCACTCTCGCCCCGCCATACCTGTGGGAGCCTACTACTTTGGGCAGATAGGCGAGCAGGTGGGAGAGGCGATCAACGGCAAGAAGACGCCTCTGGCCGCGATGCGCACCGCTAAGGAAAACACCATGAAAGAGATGCAGCGCTTCATGAAGCAGAACGCGTAATCAACCTGGGGAGGGGTTATCCCCTCCCCAGGTCTACAGGAAGGAGTAAGATATGGCCGCTATATCCATGAGAGGCAGAAGGGCGAATGCTAGGGCTCGCAGGGACTTCCTCTGGGGATTGTTCTTCACCTCGCCAGCCATCATCGGCCTGCTCTGGTTCACAGCTTACCCGCTGTTGGCATCCTTTTACTATAGCTTCACCTCCTACTCCCTGTTCGGAGGTGCCAAGTGGATAGGACTGCAGAACTATAGAGATCTGATGTCCGATGACAACTGGTGGGTTTCCCTGTACAACACGGTTTACATACTCGTGGGTTCCATCCCTCTGGGCATCATCACAGCGCTGATCCTGGCGCTCCTGTTGAACATGAAGGTCAGGGGGATGGCCATCTACCGTACGCTCTTCTACTTGCCCAGCATCGTGCCAGCGGTGGCCTCGGCGGTGGTCTGGGCATATGTCTTTAACCCACAGTACGGCATCCTGAACAACGTCCTGCGCATATTTGGCATAAACGGCCCTGGCTGGCTTGCTAGCCCCACATGGGCCAAGCCAGCGCTGATCATCATGAGCGTGTGGGGCGCCGGCAACCTGATGATCATCCTACTGGCAGGACTCCAGGACGTGCCCCAGGAGATCTACGACGCTGCCAAGGTAGACGGTGCAGGTTGGTGGGCCAGCTTCTGGAACGTCACGTTGCCGTTCCTCAGCCCTCATCTCTTCTACGCACTGGTCACGGGGTTGATAGCCGGCTTCCAGTACTTCACCCCGGCCTATGTGCTGACTGGCGGTAACGGCGGTCCAGCGAGGTCCACATTGATAGCCGCCCTCTATCTGTACCAGAACGCCTTTCGCTACTTCAAGATGGGCTACGCCAGCGCCATGGCCTGGATACTGTTCGTGATCATACTCATAGTCACGTTGTTGACGTTCCGGACCCTCTCCAGGCGTATATACTACGGAGGTGCTTAGATGACCCTACCTAGTACGAGCAGCGAACAAACCTACATGCAAGAGGTCGGTGCTACCAGGATACCAGCTATCACAAGGCAGAGGAGGCGTAGCACCAGAAGCATCCTGCAGAGCCTGATTGCCCATATCATGCTCATATTTTTGAGCGTGGTGTTCTCCATCCCGTTCTTCTGGATGGTCACAGGGTCCTTCAAGACCAACCAGCAGCTTAACGCCTTCCCTCCGGTCTGGATACCCGACCCGATCACCCTAGAGCACTATCTGTACGGGCTC
Source organism: Thermobaculum sp. T2p (assembly GCF_059335935.1). Classification (NCBI taxonomy): domain Bacteria; kingdom Bacillati; phylum Chloroflexota; class Chloroflexia; order Thermobaculales (SeqCode); family Thermobaculaceae (SeqCode); genus Thermobaculum (SeqCode); species Thermobaculum sp. T2p. The sequence continues at coordinate 20,923 of NZ_JANZYQ010000016.1, read as the reverse complement.
AGGGTCGTGCCGTTCGCCAGGTACATCGTGAACACCCTGATCATCTGTGGCTTCTCAGTCGTTGGGGTGGTCCTGTCCAGCGCCATGGTAGCCTATGGTCTTGCCCGGATAGACTGGCCTTTGCGCACGCCTCTGCTGATCATCATCCTGGCGACGACTATGATCCCCTTCTACGTGACCATGATCCCGCTCTTCACCCTGTTCAGGAGCATGGGATGGACCAACACTTTCCTCCCGCTGATCGTGCCCGCGTTCTTCGGGAGCCCGTTCTATATCTTCCTGCTCAGACAGTTCTTCATGACGATACCCAGGGAGCTATCTGAGGCGGCCAGGGTGGATGGTGCCAACGAGCTCTTGATATTTGCGCGCATCATCCTGCCGCTGTCGGTGCCCGCCCTGGCCACCGTGGCCCTCTTCCAGTTCCTGGGAGCTTGGGGCGATTTCCTAGGGCCATTGATCTACCTGAACGACCCCAACAAGTACACTGTATCTCTAGGGCTGTCGTTCTTCCAGGGTCAGTACACAACAAATTTCGGCGCTCTGATGGCGGCCAGCACGGTCATGCTCTTGCCGGTGGTGATCCTGTTCTTCTTCACCCAGAAGACGTTCATTCAGGGCATCACGCTTACGGGCATCAAGGGGTAGGGTATGCAGTGGCAAGCTAGCTGGATATGGCTCGAGGGTGAGCCCAGCCCTCGCAATGACTGGGTGTGCTTTCGCAAGGGCTTCGAGCTCGACCGAAGTGCCTCACCGCTTGAGGAGGCCAAGCTCTCCATAACTGCCGACTCCAGGTACGTCCTGTACGTCAACGGCCAACTAGTTGGTCGGGGCCCGGTCAGGTCCTGGCCTTTCGAGCAGTCCTACGACACCTACGACCTACGCCACCTGCTACACCCCGGCCGCAACTGCCTGGCGGTACTGGTGACGCACTTCGGCGTCTCGACCTTCTCGTACGTCCGAGGTAGAGGGGGGCTGCTAGCGCAGCTCGAGCTCTCTAGCGGCGATGATCGCACAACCATTGGGACGGACGGGTCTTGGAAGGTGCACAGGCACCTAGGGTACAGCCGACGCACCACGCGCATATCCCCGCAACAGGGATTCGTCGAGCAGCTCGACGCTCGTACCTGGCCCGACAAGTGGATGGATCCCACGTACGACGACTCCGGCTGGGAAGATGCCATGATCGTAGGCCCCGTGGGCACTCCCCCCTGGGAGCAGCTCGTGCCCAGGGATATCCCGTTCCTGACGGAGGAGGTGCTTCATCCCACGAGGATCGTTTCCTTGCACTCAACAGTCCCGCCGAAGATAGCCGTGGCAGTGGACATGCGCGCCGTCATGATGCCCGATAGCGCCGACCACGCCGAGCAGGTGCAGTACGCAGGCTTCCTGGCCACGATCCTGAGGGCTGATAGCGAGGGCACCGCCAGGCTCCTGCTCTCCAAGCCATGGGTAGGCGATGGGATAGCTGCAAGCATCAACGGGCAGGTGTACGGAGCGGAGCTGATGGGGAGCACCCCCACGGGCCGAGAGCTCGAAGTGGAGCTCTCGGCGGGAGACAACCTCCTGCTAGTGTACGTCTGCGGCAGCGACCACGCCGATCCCCTGCGGCTGGCGCTGGACTCCGATCTGGGGCTGGAGCTTGTGTCCCCTATGGGAGGGGAGTCGGCGTTCGTCGCGATCGGGCCGCTGGCCTCACGGGTGGTGCGCAACTTCGACTTCAGCCAGCCCCTAGAGTACGACGAGACCGCCGTCCAACGGATAAGCAGCTGCGCTTCGGTGGCAGACCTGCGCGCTTGGTCGCACCTTCTGCGTTCCGTGCCGCCAGAGCTGGTCAGTCCGGTAGACGTTTTCACGCTGTGCACCTGGCCAAGGCAAAGGACGGAGCTCACCACTGGGAAGGAGCTGGAGGCCATGGTGTTCCCTAGCAATGACCCGGGCTTGGTACCCATCCTGCGGGCGGGAGATACCGAGCTAGTGCTCGACTTCGATCAAGAGGTATCAGGCTACCTGTTCCTGGACGTGGAGGCTTCGGAGGGTACCTTGATCGACCTTTACGGCTTCGAGTTCATGGAGGACGACTACCGGCAGGACACAGTAGGGCTGGACAACACCTTGCGCTACACTTGCAGGGAGGGCAGACAGCACTACGTCTCACCCCAGAGACGCGGCCTCCGCTACCTGATGCTGACCGTAAGGGAGGCTAGGGCTCCCCTACGCGTGCACGGCGTGGGTGTGGTGCAGAGTACCTATCCGGTCTCCCAGGTAGGCACCTTCCGGTGCTCGGATCCGCTGCTGAACGACATCTGGGAGATCAGCAGGCTCACGACCAAGCTGTGCATGGAGGACACGTTCGTGGACTGCCCGGCCTACGAGCAGACTTTCTGGGTAGGCGACAGCCGCAACGAGGCGCTCACAGCCTACTACCTCTTCGGTGCCGAGGAGCTGGTGAGGAGGTGCCTTCGACTAGTGCCCGGCTCGAGGCGCTACACACCGCTCTACATGGACCAGGTGCCCAGCGGCTGGGTGAGCGTCATACCTAACTGGACTTTCCTGTGGGTGATGGCCTGCAGGGAGTACTACGAGAGGACGGGCGACCTAGCTTTCGTTCAAGATATCTGGCCAGATATCCAATACACCCTGGACCACTACCTGCAGCACATCAACGATGACGGGCTGCTTGAGATATCGGCTTGGAACCTGCTGGACTGGGCGCCCATAGACCAGCCCAACAGCGGTGTGGTCACCCATCAGAACTGTTTCTTCGTGCGCGCCCTCAAGGATGCCGACGAGCTGGGGCAGAGCGCTGGAGACGAAACGGCAGGGAGGTACGCTGAGAGAGCCCGGGAGCTAGCAGCAGCGATCAACACCCATCTCTGGTCGGATGAACACAAGGCCTACATCGACAGCATCCACGCCGATGGCACTAGGTCATCGGTGATCAGCATGCAGACGCAGGTGGTAGCTCTGCTGACCGGCGTCGCCGAGGGGGACAGGGCGGAAGTCGTTCGGAGCCACATCGCATCCCCTCCAGCCGGATGGGTGCAGATAGGCAGCCCGTTCATGTCCTTCTTCCTCTACGAGGCCATGGTGCGTCAAGGGATGTACGCACAGATGCTCGAGGACATCAGGCAGAAGTACGGCCTCATGCTGGAGCACGGGGCGACCACGTGCTGGGAGACCTTCCCCGGGGCCCTCGGAGCGAGGTACACTCGCAGCCACTGCCATGCGTGGTCGGCGGCCCCGGGCTACTTCCTGGGAGCGTACGTGCTGGGGGTTAGACCCGGAGGGCCAGGGTGGCACAGGGTGATCGTGGCCCCGCAGCCGTGCGACCTAGCTTGGGCCCGTGGTAGCGTCCCACTGCCTCGAGGAGATAGAGTGGACGTCTCCTGGAGAAGGGAGGGGCAGAAGCTGCTGCTCCGCGTGGAGAGGCCTCAGGAGGTGGAGCTGGAGGTCGTGCCTCCAGAGGAATACGAGCTCGAGCTTGATGAGAGGGTGAGACAAACAACTCAGTAGCAGACACAAGGAGGATATATATGGAAAGACGCGAACCAAGGAGGGCGAAGGTCGGAGTGTTCGGGGTGGGGCTTGCGGCCTATTGGCCCCAGTTCCCCGGACTCCGTGAGAGGCTGGAGGGCTATCAGCAGCACGTAGAGTCGGAGATCTCTAAGTGGGCGGAGGTCGTGTCGGCAGGGCTGGTGGACACGGCCCCAGCAGCTTACGAGGCTGGTAGGCTCTTCTCCCGGGAGATGGTCGACCTGCTGATCTGCTACACCGCCACTTATGCCACTAGCTCACAAGTGCTGCCGATCGTGCAGGAGAGGCGCGTGCCGGTGGTGGTGCTCAACCTGCAGCCGACGGCTGCACTGGACTACGAGCACACCGACACAGGTGAGTGGCTAGCCAACTGCTCTGCCTGCTGCGTGCCCGAGATCTCATGCGCTTTCGAACGCTCCGGGATAGACTTCAACGTGGTTTCCGGCATGCTCTTCGATGACGAGGAGGCCTGGAGAGAGATTCAGGAGTGGTGCGAGGCGGCCATGGCCGTGGCCAACCTCAGAGGGGCGCGCTTCGGATTCCTGGGGCACACCTACCCCGGCATGCTGGACATGTACTCCGACTTCACGATGATCCACGCCCAGCTGGGAGCGCATGTTGAGGTGCTCGAGATGGACGACCTCAAGGATCGAGTGTTGGACGCCACGCCTGAGGAGGTCCGACGCAAGATAGAGGAGGCGCGCGAGATCTTTGAACTCGACAGGAGCGTCACGAGCGAGAACCTGGAATGGGCCGCTAAAGTGGCGGTGGGGCTGGAGAAGCTTGTGGAGGACTTCGACCTGGATGCCCTGGCCTACTACTACAGAGGCACGAGGGGGGATCTTTACGAAAGGATCGGCGCGGGCATGATCCTGGGCAACTCCATCCTCACGGCCAACGGTGTGCCAGCATCCGGAGAGGGGGACCTCAAGAACGCCGTGGCGATGAAGGTGATGGACACCCTCGGTGCCGGCGGCTCCTATACGGAGTTCTACGCCATGGACTTTCGGGAAGGGTTCATCCTCATGGGGCACGATGGCCCAGGGCACATCTCCATCAGCGACCGCAAACCCATCCTACGGGAGCTACCTCTCTACCATGGGAAAGCAGGCTTCGGTGTGTCCGTGGAGTTCAATGTGCGCACGGGGCCAATCACCATATTCGGCGTCACGCAAACCCGACACGGGCGGTTGAAGCTGTTAGCCGCGGAGGGAGAGTCCCTACCTGGACCGATACTCAAGATAGGTAACACCAACAGCCGTCTGCGATTCGGTCTGCCGCCGGCCAAGTTCATGAACGCTTGGTGCGAACAAGGACCTACCCATCATTGCGCTCTCGGCGTGGGACACGTACTCAACACGCTGCGCAAGGTAGGCCGATTGCTGGACCTGGAGTTCGTCTCTATAGGCTAGATCTATATTATGGAGGAGGAGTGAATGTCCTTGCTAAGAGAGAGGTTTGACCAGCCGCCCAGAGCCTTCTCACCAGTACCAATTTGGTGGTGGAGCGGCGAGAAGCTGGCACGAGATAGGCTACGCTGGCAGCTCGAGAAGTTCGCCGAGGGCGGCGTGCACAACTTGGTGGTGCTCAACCTGGCGCCCACCAGCCCCATGTACGGTTCGGACGCCGACGATCCACCGTTCTTCTCGGACGCTTGGTGGGAGATATTTCACCAGGTATGTACGGATGCTAAAGAGCTGGGCATCTACCTCTGGTTCTATGACCAACTCGGCTTCTCAGGAGCCAACATCCAGGGGGAGATCGTGAAGGCCGATCCTGGCTACTCTGGCAGGTCCCTGGAGCGGGTTTGTGTGGAGACATCCGGATATGTAGAACTTACGGCCCCTGGAGGTGGCAAAGCTATCGGGGCCGCTGCCATCCCGATAGATGACTCTGGTCGTCCCAAAGGCGGGCCAGTGGTGCTGCCCCTAGAACAGCACCAACTGAGATGGTCCGCCGATGGCACCCTCCACAGGGTAATGCTCTTTTACTCTGTGGAGAGAGGATTCGACTATTTCAACCCTGAAGCGTGTTCGAAGCTGATCGACACCATTCACGGAGAGTTTGAGCGAAGGCTGGGGGAATTCTTCGGGGAAGTAATAGTAGGCTCCTTCCAAGACGAGCTGCCGTCGATGCCCACTTGGTCCGAGATTTTCCCCCAGCTGTTCAGGCAGGCCAGGGGCTACGACCTGGTGTCCAGGCTGGCCGCGTTGTGGGAGGACTACGGGGAGGAAGCAAGGAAGGTGCGCCGTGACTACCACCTCACGCGCGCAGAGCTGGCAGAAGAGGCCTTCTTCAAGCCCCTGTTCGAGTGGCACGAGTCGCGCGGGCTCATCTGCGGCTTCGACCAGCAGCACCCTGCGCGCGCCGGTTACCCATTGCAATCCGTGGCGCTCTACGCAGACTACCAACGCACCCACAGGTGGTACGGTGCCCCAGGCAGCGACCACCACGGGGAGACCAAGATCCACTCGTCGCTGGCACACCTGTACGGCCATCCCAGGGTCTGGCTAGAGGCCTTCCACAGCTCTGGGTGGGGAGGCACCCTTGAGGAGACTTTCGACTGGCTCCTGAACTGGATCAGAGATGGTGCAACGCTGTATGATCCACACGCCGTCTACTACAGCACTCGAGGTGGTTGGTGGGAATGGGCACCGCCCTCCACCGATTGGCGCCAGCCCTACTGGAGGCACTACAAGGGGTTCGCACAGGCCGTCGCCCGCCTGTGCGCTGTGCTCTCGATGGGCGACCACGTGTGCGATGTGGGATTGCTTTTTCCTGCGTCAACCATACAGGCCAACCTATGTCTGGATCACGCCCTGGAGGACGGGCAACGAGCCCACGACCTCTACCTCCAGCTAGTGGGGAAGAAGCACTGGTACAAGATGGAGCCTGGCCTATTCGACAAGCTGTGCCTGGACTACGACGTGCTGGACGAGGACTCAGTAGCCAGGGCTGAGGTCGTGGAGGGCAAGTTAAAGATAGGTAACGAGACCTACTCCACCATCGTTCTCCCCCACTGTACATCCCTGCCGGAGCAAGTAGCCAACATTCTCCTGGAGTTCGCGCAAGCAGGTGGCAAGCTCATGACAGTGGGAGCAGCTCCTCAGCTGGGAGCTGGAATGGAGGATAGCAACGAGAACGTGAGCAAGCTGGCATCAGCCACAGAAACCGCATCTGGCCTGCAGGAACTGGAGGATGCCCTCCAAGCTCTTCAGCCATTGGTAAAGGCCCCGGTCGCCACCCTGGTGCGTAGGGTCGAGGGGCGCACGGTAGTGTACGTGCCGGCAGCATGGCCCAGGGCCACGAAGATGCGCAGCGAGGAAGAAGAGACGGGGCTATCCTGGCTGCAGGTAGATTACAGCTTTGACCCCTCAAGATACCACCGTGAGATGGAGATATGGGTCAGAGGTGTATCGGGAAAGGCCCAAGCTTGGGATCCCTACACCGGAGATAAGGTGGCTGTAGAGACGAAGGACGAAGATGGCGGGTGCTGGGCCAAGCTCAGATTCAGTGGTAGCCCTGCAATGCTCGTCATATGGGGAGAGGAGGACGCCACCACACAGGCCATAGGGGCTACGGAGGAGATCGGCGTACTGGATGACACATGGGAGGTGGAGTTAGTCCCCACGCTCGACAACCGCTGGGGAGATTTCGATATGCCCCCCGGAAAGGAGGTTAACCTGCAGTGCTGGACCTTGCTGCACAGGGAGGAGCACCCAGGGGAGGATGGGATAGCCCAGGGCTGGCACTCTCCGGACCTGCCGACCGAAGGCTGGGAGACCGTGCACGCGAGCTTTGGCCCCAGAGTGCTCTGGACCGGGCCTGCTGCGCCTGAATCTTTACCAGAACCTGGGACTTCCAAGACAAGCGGGAGATGGCGCACAGCATCCTACTCGCTCTCCCGGGGCATATACAAGGACCCAGTGCACGTACCCACCCTAGGGCCCAAGGGGCATGTACCCGAGGAGTTCCTAGATTTCGGCATCGTCAAGGCCGGAGAGGGCGTGCAGCTACGCACCAGCCTTCACCTGGATCAGGCCCTGAAGACGTACCTGGCCGTTGGAGCAGCTGCAGCCAAGAGGGTATGGATCAACGGGGAGGAGGTACCTCTGGAGGACCCGGGATACTTAGCTATAACCCCCGTACACCTACGAGAGGGCGATAATCTGTTGGAGATCAGGCTGGTGCCCGAGGAGGACACCAGGCTGCGCGCGCACTTCGCCTGCGTGCGGGAGCCAGAGCGCTACCGCCGCCCCGAGTGGATGCGACTAGCAGGCGAGGTACAAAAGGATTCGGTTATAGTTTTTCGCAAGCAGGTCCATGCACCGGCAAACGTGACCCGTGCGGTGCTGCAGGTGGCCAGCATCGACCCCTGCAAGGTGCGCGTCAACGGGCGGGAGGTCGGCCGACATGGCGGCTTCGACCCCTACTTTGAATCCGATAGCGCGCGCATACGGCCCTACGACATCAGCGCAAGCCTCCACCCTGGGGAGAACGAGCTGGAGATAGAGATCATAGACCTAAGGTCACGTGGCGTAGTGTTGGTGGATGGCCTTATAGAAGGAGATGGAGAACGTGTAGAGGTGATATCTGACCTCTCTTGGCTTGCTACCCGCGATGGACTGCCTGCTAGCATAGTCCTAAGGAGAGCTCAGTGGGGAGACCCAGGATGGACACACCTGTGGAGGCGCCCACACCCACTGAAACACTCTTCCTGGCTAGAGAACAGGATGCCGGGGGACGACGTCGAGGACCTGTCCCCCGCGCTCCCAGGCAGTGGGAGCAGGGTGGAGTGGCTGAGGTTTCCGCTGCCGCCGGGCGCCAAGAGCATGCGGCTCAGCCTGCACGGGGAGGCCAGGGTATTCGTGGACGGCGAGGAGGTACCGCTCTCCAGAGGGGAGAGCGGTGGAGACCACCTGATGGAGGTGGAGCTACCTCATGCAAATAAGATCGGCCGTTGGTGCGCTTTGAGGGTAGTCACCGAGTCGGGCTACAACGGCGGAGCGATCCTGGACGGGCCCATAACCTTCGTAGAAGGTCCCGGCAGGATGCGGCTGGGCGACTGGGAGTCAGAAGGCCTGGTGGGCTGGAGCGGGGGAGTCACCTATCGACAGACCTTCAAGTGCGAGCGCATGGGAGGTAAAGCCATCCTTGACCTAGGTCGCGTGAGGGGTACGGCAGAGGTGAGGCTCAACGGGGTGACCCTCGGAGCAAGGGTGTGGGCTCCCTACCGCTTCGACCTGAGCGACGCGCTGGTCGAGGGGGACAACACCCTGGAGGTCACGGTGTACAACACGCTGGCACCCTACCTCGATGAATTCAGCCCCACGCACTACGTGTTCCCTCGGCAGCGGGTCTCCGGCCTGTTCGGGCCAGTGAGGATACTCCGGGGCTAACAACATATGGGGCTCGGGAGCATCCCGAGCCCCGGCAAGCGAAGTAGCTAGCAGGAGGATAACTTACTTCTTGTCACGATCGAGGAAATCGGATACCTTGTCCTTGATGTCACCTATGGCCTGCTGGACTTTACCCTCAGCCTGCTCCTTCTCACCCTCGGCCTGCAGGCGCTCGTTGTCCGTGAGGTCACCAGCGGCCTCCTTGACCTTGCCAGATAGCTCCTTGCCCTTTCCCTCGAGTTGATCGTCCATTCCGAATCTCCTTTCTCTATTTTGTATATCTACTTTGACTCCTTACGCGAGCCTGAATGTATATAGCAACTATCGTGCCTTGGGTCGGGAGCCATGGTGGCGCCGGTCAGAGCTAAAGCCCAGCCTGCGCGCTAGGGTGACCGCTGAAGCTATCACCCCGATGTGGGAGAACGCCTGAGGATAGTTGCCCAGGTGATGGCCAGTGGAGGGGTCTATCTCCTCGGCGTACAGTCCCAGGGGGCTAGCCCTGTGGAGCATGCGCTCGAACATCTCCCGGGCCTCATCGTGCCGCCCCGCAAGCGCCAGAGCGTTGATCAGCCAGAAGGTGCACAGCACGAAGGCCCCCTCGTTGCCCGACACTCCCTCAGGGGCATCGAGGTACCTGTAGCAGAGGCCATCCACCACCAGCTGGTCCAGGGTAGAGTCTATGGTGGAGACCATCTTCGGGTCGTCGCCGGCTATGAAGCCCACCGTAGGCAATAGGAGGTTGGCCGCGTCCAAGCGCTCATCCTCGTAGGACTGCTTGAAGGCTCCAAGCTTATCGCTCCAGCCTCTCGTAAGCACCTCAACCCTTATGGCGTCCCTCTCGCGCTCCCAGAGCTCGACGTCGCCCTCAAGCCCCAGCTCGCGACAGAGCTTGACGGCCCTATCCAGGGCCACCCAGGACATGACCTTGCTGTACACGAAGTGCCTCTTGCCTCCCCTCACCTCCCATATACCGTTGCCCGGCTCCCGCCAATGCTCCAACACCCACCTCACTATTGGGAGGAAATGCTCCCACACCGATCGAGGGTCATAGCCACCGGCATGAACCGCGAAGTAGAGGGCATCCATCACCTCTCCGTACATATCCAGCTGCGACTGATCCCTAGCAGCGTTGCCCACGCGCACAGGCCTGGAACCACGGTAACCCTCCAAGTGATCCAGCACCCGCTCAGTGGTATCTCCCTGTGGGGTGATAGGGTAAAGCACCTTCATGCCCTCGTGCTCGACCTGGACAGTTCGGGTCAGCCATCGAAAGAACGCATCGTCCTCATCCCTATAACCGGCCATCAGCAGCGCATAGAGCGTCAGAGAGGCATCTCTGATCCAGGTAAACCTATAATCCCAGTTGCGCTCGCCGCCTATCTCCTCGGGCAGGGACGTGGTGGGCGCAGCTACAATGGCGCCGGTGGGTTCGTAGATCAGCAGCTTGAGGGCCAGGGCGCTCCTCACAACCTGCTCGCGGTAGGGCCCATCGTAAGTGCAAGCCGAGACCCATCCACGCCAGTAATCGCAGGTGTCCTCAAGCATCTTGCTGGGTTCAGGCAACTGCAGCTGCTTAGAGCCATCGTCCACGTAAGCCAGCACGAAAGCCGCTCCCTGACCAGGAGTCAAGGAGCACCTGCAGCTGTAGCCACCATCTTTCTCGCTTCGCCACTCGCTGGGGCCATCTAGGCGACATCGCCCCCAGGAGAGCCCCCGGCCCTCGATCCGCACCTCCGGCTCCTCGAGGGCGTAGCCCGGCCTGGGCTGCACGACGCTCTCTACCTCAGGCCGACCATCTAGGCACTCTAGGTAGCGCACGAGCACTTTATGACCGGTACCCCGAAGATCCGGGGTGACCGCCATAAAGTCCAGCAGGAGCACCCTACCTGCATCGCCTATGAGCACCGTCTCGAGGACGTTGGTGTCCTGCAGGTAGCCCCTCTTGACGTGGAACCTGCCAGGCATCCTGATCTGCCAGAAGCCGCCCGCACGCCAGTCCAGGATGCGCCCAAAAACCGAAGGTGAATCAAACGCCGGCAAGCACAGCCAATCGATCGACGCTCTGCTGCTCACGAGGGCAACGGTGTGCATATCACCTATGACGCCGTAGTCCTCTATCGGTGGGTAGGGTTGCTTATCGGCCATGCTCGACTATCAGCAGTTATCGTGCCCAGGGCAGCGACTCGTACTCCTCCCGGACCATAGCATAGATATGGGTGTCCCTAAGGTGACCGTCCGCATCCAACATGTTGCGCCTGAGAGTGCCCTCGTGCGTGAACCCCAGTCGCTCCGCCACGCGTCGGCTGCGAACGTTTCTCACGTCCATCCTGATCTCCACCCTATTGGCATCGAGCAACTCAAAAGCCATACGTACCAGTGCACGAACGGCATCAGTCACGTAACCCTGGCCCTGCGCGCTCGCTCGCAGCCAATAGCCTATCTCAAAAGATCTAACCCGCCAATCTATCCGGTGCAGGCCGGCGCCTCCTAGCAACCGGCCTGTTTGGAGATCGAAGACCCCCACCGCAAGGTCAGTGCGCAGCAGCCAGTTGGCGTAGGCGCGAACGACGAACTCCCTCGCCCTATCCGGATGGTCGTAACCGATCACCCAAGGAAGCCAGGGAGACAGGTGCTCCCGCGACTCCTCTATCGCCTCCCAGAGCGCCGGCGCGTCATCTCCACGATAGGGACGCAGCAGTACCTTCTCCCCGCGTATCTCCTCAGGGAGATCTATCAGGAGCGGGGACGTCTGTTGGCTGGACCCTGGCATGAGTTAAACCCCAAGCAGGAGGGCTTTGACCTCCTCTACAGAAGTCAACATCCCTATGTAGAACGGTCCGAACTCCGCGTAGCGCGAGCTGACGGGATCAAAGCGCATCTCGTACACCAGCTTCTTGAAGTGGATGGGGTGGTCCGCAAAGAGCGTCACCCCCCACTCCCAGTCATCCAACCCCTGCGAGCCGGTAATGATCTGCGTGACGTGCTCGGAGTACTTGTGGCCTACTCTGCCGTGCCCCTTCATCATCTCGCGCCTCTCGGATGCTGGTAGATCGTACCAGTTGTAGCGCTCACCTCGCCGCTTGTTCATAGGGTAGAAGCAGATGTAGCGCTTGTCTGGCACCTCTGGATATAGACGCCTCTCCATCACCTCGGGACGGGAGGAAGGGCCTCTATAGAGGCTGAGCTCAATGACCGAGAAGTAGGAGTAGACGGGGAGAAGGTAATCCGTCAGTCGGCAACGAGCCATCTCCACCTGCAGATCGAACAGCTGGGCAGGGTCGGGACGGAAATGCATGATGGCTAGGTCAGCCTTCTGGGTGATGACCCTGTAGATACGCGTGGAGCCTGAACGCTCGCCCTCAGGTTGATAGGCAGCGCTCAGGAAGTGGGAGAACTCCTCCAACATCTGGGTTCTTGTCTCCAGGGGCAACTCCCGCCAGCGGGGCCAGTCCACCTTACGGAAGTCGTGGAGGACCCAATAACCCTCGACGGTCTCAGGGGCCTCCACGCCAGCAGAGATCTCCACATCCATGTTAGCCCTAGTAGCTTCGGCCACCTCGTGCCCTCCTAGCAGCCGCCGCGCTCGACCACGGTCTCACACCTGTTAGCGGGCTTGACTTCCACACTGCCCGCCTGCTCGAAGGGCTGCATGAACTGCTTGACGGTCGACTCATCGTTAGCCTCGACTATCATCACTAGGGTGTGCTGACCATCTAGCACGGCCTCGCCTTGGATCTTGACGCCGTGCTGCTCGGCGTTGGCAGGCGACAGGTGCTGCAGGAGCATGGCGCCCATCCGCGGGTCCCTCGCGGGGCAGGTATCTGGAGAGTGTCTGTGCTCTACAAAGTACAGAGCCATAAGCGTACTCCTTCTTAAGTTTTGCTCTCCTAACAGTATAAACGACGCACCGCCCAAAGGCTAAAAGCACGGGCACACACAAACCAAGTGTTTATGTCAAATATAAGCTACATATGGGAATTTCGTCTTGCAGTATTGCAATCAGAGTGCGTTGACCATATAATATGTCGCGACAAATCTCATAGACGTAGAGAGATTTGTTAATTAACGCAATAAAATACAAGGAGGATTCGCATTCATGATACAAACCTTCAACCTGCGGCTCGTGTTCCTGTCCCTTGTGTTGGTGCTGCTGGGCGTGGCTGCTTACGGCTTCGCGGCAGCCAACACCGTGCCCGACTCCGGCGCTGGCGACGGCTCGGGCAACATCACCGGCTACACCATCAGCAACATCAGCTACACGCTGGACAACAGCGATCCCACCAAGATAAACTCTGTGACTTTCAACCTCAGCTCCGCCTCCGGCGCGCCCAAGCCCACCACGGTGAAGATCAAGCTGGTGAGCAGCGGCAACACCTGGTACACCTGCAACACGAACTCGACTAACTCGCCCTACGCCTACACCTGCAACACCACCTCTCCACAGGCTACCGTGCAGTCCGCGGATCAGCTGCGGGTCGTAGCGGCTCAGTAGTCCGGAGGCCCTAGTTGAGGAAGGTCCTGCTCCCTTGGTGGCTTCTGCTCATGTTGTTTCTCGCTTGGTGGCTGCTACCAACGCAGCTTGGGGGCAGGACCTCCTACGTCATCGTCAACGGCAACAGCATGTACCCCACCCTGCACAAGGGTGACCTCGTGCTCGTGCGCCGTGCCCCTACCTACTCCCCTGGTCAGATAGCCGCCTACAGATACCCCGATATCGGCCTCGTCATCCATCGCATAGTAGGCACAGAGGGGGACAGGTTCATCTTCAAAGGAGACCACAACTCCTGGATAGATGGTTACCGCCCGGCCGCTGAGGAGGTACTAGGCGCCTACTGGCTGAAGATCCCCCTTATAGGAGGTCTGCTGAGCACCATGAGCTCTCCCCTTGATATCGCACTCCTAACGATGGCGATAGGAGCTATGATCCTAGGCCCAACTACCCTGAGCAGGAACAGGGGCACGACCTCTAGATACCAAGCTGTCCCTGCCCTCGGGAGCGCGCTGCTTGTGACCGCTGCGCTCTCGCTGCTGCTGGGCATACTAGCCTACACTCGTCCCACACAGGTGGAGGCGATGCAAGAAGTGCCATATAGCCAGACAGGGACCTTCCAGTACACGGCCCGTGCCAACCCAGCGGTGTACGATGGCGGGGTCATCACCACCGGCCAGGCGGTGTTCCGCAAGCTGGTGAGCTCCCTCCAGATGCAGCTAAGCTACCGATTCTCATCCACAGAACCCCACAGTGTGCAGGGCACCTACCGAGTGCTGGCCCAGATAAGCGATGCCAGCGGCTGGAAGAGGAGCTTGGAGCTGGTACCATCCAGAGCATTCATGGGAGATAGCTTCCAAACCAGCTTCCAGCTGGACTTGGGGCGAGTGCAGGATATCATAGACGAGGCTCAGCGCCTCACTGGCGTACAAAGGGATCAGTACAACCTAACTATAATAGGGCAGATCTCTACCAAGGGCACCCTGGATGGGCAAACCCTCTCCACGCGATTTACGCCCAGCATGGCCTTCCAACTAGATACCCTCCAGCTCCAGCTGGTCCAACCCACAGAGGGCAACGCCACCGGGAAAAATCAGCAGTCAACGCTACGGGTCCCGGGCATCACCTCCAACACGTTGCACCTCGGCCCACTAGCGCTGCCTGTAACGGCAGCAAGGTGGACAGCCACCTTGCTGCTGCTGGCCTCAGCCCTAGGGCTGATAGCCTTACAGGGATGGTCACGGCGCCTAGAGCAACTTGGAGAGTCCGCGATCATCGCCTCCAGGTGGAATCACCTGATGGTGGAGGTGCTCGAGCCACCGCGATCGGATACGGCCGTGATACTGAGAGACCTCACGAGCTTGGAGCACCTGCTTGCAGGTACTCAGGGAGCGAGATTGCTACACTTCCAACAGGGAAGCGTTCACCACTACTACCTGGATGACGGTGGGCATACTTACGTCTACGCCGCGGAGGAGAGATGTCCGGCAAGCTGATCCCGAGGGCAGGTATTATCCTCCTGTTACTAGGAGCGCTGTCCATGGTCGGAATGGCCACGAGCAACAGCGTGCCAGTCAGCGGCCTGGGCACCAGCGCCTACTCCATAGGCGCCAACGACCTCAAGCCCCCGCAGTGCGCCTCCAAGAACCTCACCGGCATACAGATAGTCAACGGCATTGGGTTCGGAGGCTCCGGCTCCACGCTGATATTGGCCTCGAGCGGGATCGACTACATCTTTGCCGGCGATGGCGACGATTGCGTGCTAGCTGGTGCGGGCAACGACTACGTCAACGCCGGCGACGGCGACGACGTCATACTTGCAGGCAGCGGCGCCGACTACGTCAACGGTGGCCCCGGCTACGACATCTGCTACGGAGTGTTCGACCCGGGGGACGTCACCGTCAGCTGCGAGGTCAAATTACCTTAACCATTTGACAGCTGAGGCCCTTGGGGCTACGATTGCGTTGTGATCTCACTTGCGCAACAGATCCGCACCAGCTCAGATATACCACTCTACAGCATATCTACCGTCTCCGAGCGCACCGGAGTACCACAGGGTACCATCCGCTCATGGGAGAGGAGGTATGGTGTGCCGAGGCCCTACAGGTCACTCGATGGCAGACGTCTGTACTCCGAGCGAGACATCATCTGCATCCTGTGGATGAAGGAGCAGTCGGAGGCCGGCGTGCCCCTATCACGCCTGGCTGAGCTCATCAAGGACACCCTCGCCAGCGTCAACGTTCCCGTGGTGGAGCAGGAGGGTAGGCTGCAGGACGTGGCCGACGCCCTCTACGACAGCCTGGTGCGCCTCGACACCTGGGAGGCAGACCGCATCATCTCCAGCACCCTCACGATGTTTGGCGTGGAGTCCACCTGCGTGAGGGTGCTACAGCCCGTGCTGTACCGCATCGGCGAGAGCTGGGAGCATCAGCAGATCACCGTGTCCGTAGAGCACTTCTGCAGCCAGTTCATCCAGATGAAGCTCATGATGCTCCTCAGCATGTACGCCCTGTCGGGCACGCTGGGTCCCGTGATCACCGCCTGCGCGCCCGGGGAGCAGCACGAGATCGGCCTCTTGATGCTGGCGATGCTGCTCATGCGCCGCGGCGTGCGCGTGGTGCATCTGGGAGCAGACGTGCCCATAGGAGATCTAGAGGACATGATCCAGCAGGTCAACGCCCGTTTCGTCTGCCTGTCGGCCTCGTCTCCGGTGATCGCCCAGAGGCTGATAGAGTCGACCACCCACCTCCGGCGCCTGCTCGGCCCAAGACTCCTCTACGGCGGCTACGCCTTCGTGTCCGACCCATCCCTGGCAGATCTGGTGCAGCCCTCCAGGATAGTCATGGACGCCGTACAGGCCGCCGACCTCATCCGTGAAGAGCTCAGCAGGGCCGACGCCTCCGAGAGGCTCAAGGGTGCATAACGTGTGCAAATCCTGCGCATATATTGCGCATCCTGGCACAACTCTTGCATACATAGGGGTGCCGTGACTAACGTCGCGGCAATTTGATCTCAAACGGAGGAGCTATCATGAGCAACACTCAAGTGACAGAGCAATACTTTAGAGTAACCGATCAGGTGCCTGGACAGGTATGGTACTGGGCAGCATTGGCTTCAATCCTGGCCTCGGCCACGTTGCAGCTCAGCGGTAAGAAGGACTGGGCGGTGTTCGTTGGCCAATGGCCACCTACCTTCCTATTGTTCGGCATATTCCATAAGCTGCTAGGCACGCAGCAGAAACGCGCCTAACTCCCCTGAGGGAGGGGCTGAGAGCCATTATCCCCGATCCGCATCACAGCAATCGACATCCATCCCCATGCCTCTCAGCTCCTCCCTTAGCCTCAGCAGCGCCAGATCTTTCTTCTTGGCCTCCAGCATCACATCGAACCGCAGTCCCTTACAAATATTCAAGAATTCCACGAACTCCTCAGCATCTATCCAATCGCCGTGCTGCCAGGGCAGCGGACCGGTCTCCCTGTTTCCCCTGCTCCTAGGCTCTGTGCGCGGGCTGCTGAAGTGCACCTTGGGCACCACCCCTTGTGGCCAGGTACTTAGGCAGGAGGACACAGCCGCTTGCAAATCCCAACCATCGGGATCGTGCACCTGGTGATGCAGATAGTCGAAGACCACGGGTACGCCCGTTCGCTCGTGCAGCCAGAGCACGTCGCTCACAGAGAATATCTTCTCGTCGTTCTCCACCACCAGCCTGCGGCGCACACGCTCGGGCAGCTCCAGATACCGCTCCACGAAGCGCTCCATAGCGGCTTGCTTGTCCCCATAAGCACCGCCCCCATGGATCACCACCACGGCCTCAGGCCCCAGGCCGAGTGCGTCCAAGAAGCGTGCGTGGTACTCGAGATCCTTGATCGCAGCTTGGTAGACCTCATCACGAGGGGAATTGAGCACTATGTACTGCGAGGGGTGCATGGATAGCCTGAGACCCAGCGCTCTGGCCTTGCGACCAAGATCCTCCAGCTCCTCGGAGCACTCCTCAATCTGGTGATGGAACTGGGGCATGTCAGGGTGCGTGATGTACGGGGCTATGTTGGAGGAGATCCGATACATGCATATGTGCTGCTCACGCAGGTAGTCGAAGATGGCGTCCAGATAACCCAGGCTCACCCGCAGGTGGGGAGAGTTCATCCACCTACGGGAGTCGTCGCTCTTTAGGCCCGGCCTACCCAGCACCTTGACTGCAAAGCCTAGTCGCATGCCCACTCCTCAGCGCACGATCGCGACATCTCAGTATAACCGCCGCAAAAGACTCTTGAAAAACCGCGAAAGTGCATATATTCTATAGCAAACATTTAGTATACGACCTCGTCTTTAAAAACTATATGAAATGCAGGAGGAGAACATGCAGCAGATGACGAGGCGGGAGTTCCTCAAGAGGACGGCTGCCGCGGCAGCGGGTGCAGCCTTCCTCGGAGGCTGCACCCCGGCCTACAACAGGGGCGCCAAACCCACGCTGAACTTCTGGGCGTTCAGCGAGACCCGCATAGCTTGGCAGCGCAAGGCCTGGGAGCTGTACAAGCAGAGGAAGAAGCCGGATTTCGAGCTCAACTTCCTGGTGCTGCCCTACAACCAGATGCACGACAAGATCATGATCGTCTCTCAGGCGGGCTCCGGTGGCCCCGACATAGCCGATATCGAGATCAGCCAGTTCTCCCGATACATCAAGGGCGACGTGATCTTCGTCGACATGACGCCTAAGCTCCAGGAGATGGGGGCCCTCGACAAGTTCTACAGGCCCTCGGCCACGGACCCCTGGAGCTGGCAGGGCAAGGTGTACGGCCTGGGCAACGAGCTCAACACCTGCCTGCTGAGCTACAGATGGGATATCTGGGAGAAGGCGGGCATCAAGACGCCCATCGAGACCTGGGAAGAGTTCGTGGAGATAGGCAAGAAGTTCCACCGCGATACCGGCAAGTACCTCATAGATGTGGAGTTCACGGGCTGGGGCCAGTGGTGGATGCTCACGCTGCAGCAGGGCGGAGGGTTCTTCGGCCCCGACGGCCAACCTACACTCAACTCCAAGGAGGGGGTGAACACGCTCTCGTTTTGGCAGCAGTCCCTCAAGGACGGCTGGACCACCTACAGGCCTTCGGGTCCTGCCTACAACACCGCGCTCTTCAACGGCGACATCACCAGCCTGCTAGGGCCCTCTTGGAACTTCAGCGGCTTCATCCAGCAGTCGCTGCCCAACACGAAGGGCAAGTGGCATCTGCAGCCCTTCCCTAGGTGGACCGAGGGTGGGTCCCGCACCGCCACTTGGGGCGGCACCGGGGTGTGCGTCTTGCGCACATCACCCTACATCGAGGAGGCGTTGGACTTCGTCATCTGGGAGCACACCACGACCGAGGCGGTGATGTTCGACTTCGAGGAGCGGCAGGTGTGGCCCACCTGGAGGCCAGCCTTCGAAGACCCCAGGCTGACCCAACCCATAGAGTTCTTCGACAACCAACGGGTGGGCGAGCTCATAGAGGAGGTCTCCCCGGAGATCAACAAGTGGTACAACTCCCCCTATTGGCCGGAGACCACTGACGCATGCGTCCGCAAGGGCATCACTCCAGCGCTCCAGAACCTGAGTATGTCCCCCAAGCAGGCACTGGATAACGCCCAGAGGGAAGCCCTCAACATCATCGAGTTCGAGACTGCCTAGGCAAGGGAGGTGAAGGTATAATGGCGGCAACGACTTATCACACCAGCTGGTGGAGGCGCAACGAGCGGAAGATAGCGCCCTACATGTTCATAGCCCCATTCTGGATACTGTTCCTGGTGTTCGGACTGTACCCCATCGTGTACTCGCTGTACCTGAGCTTCTTCAAGGGCTTCGGGTTCGAGAAGAAGACCTTCTTCGGCCTGGGCAACTACCTCCACCTGTTCCAGGACGAGCGGTACATCAAGGCAGTGATCAACACCACCTACTTCGCGGCGGGCAGCGTCTTCATCCTGTCGCCGCTGGCGCTGATCCTGGCGCTGGTGGTGAACTCCCGCCTGGTGCCGGGTCAGCTCAAGAGCTTCTACAAGGCGATGCTGTTCTTCCCGGTGATCACCTCCGCCGTGGTGATCGCGATCATCTTCGCCAGGGTGCTCGACCAGCAGTACGGCCTGTTGAACGCCCTGCTGAGGTGGTTCGGGCTGGGGCCCTACGGCTGGCTGACCGATCCCAAGTTCGTGATGCCCTCTTTCATCATCATGGCGATCTGGACCTACCTTGGGATCAACATGCTCTACTGGGTCGCTGGGCTTACGGGCATCAGCCGCGAGCTGTACGAGGCCGCCTATACCGACGGCGCCTCTAGGTGGCAGGCATTCTGGAGGATAACCCTGCCGCTGCTGCGACCGGTGACGCTCTTCGTGGTGATACAGGCAATAGTCGGCTCGTACAACCTTTTCGCGCAGCCGCTGCTGCTCACGGGGGGCGGTCCATCCGACGCTTCTCTCACGATCACGCTGTACCTGTACAACCAGGGCTTCGTCTACTTCAACGTGGGCTACGCCAGCGCTATAGCCTACTCGATGGTCGTCATCCTGTTGATACTCTCTCTCCTGAACATCTACCTGTTCAGGGGCTACTCCACCGAGGCCTAAGGAGGTAGAAGATGGCAACTACTGAAACGACCGCAACTAGGGCAAAGGTCAAGGGAGGCGTCTCGGCCTACAGGCTGAGGTTCTACCTGGGCATGCTCATCACGAACATCGTCATGCTCATGATAGTAGTGCTCACGGCCATCCCCTACATCTACATGGCGTTCAGCGCCTTCAAGCGCAACGACGAGATCTTCGGCACGCCCCTCACGATCTGGCCACGCGTGTGGGTGTGGGACAACATGCAGCGACTCCTCTCGGAGTTCCCGTACGGTCGGTGGTACCTCAACACCGCGATCGTGGCAGGGGTGGGTACGGTCCTCTCGGTGCTGCTCGCATCGCTTGCGGGCTACGCCTTCGCCAAGTACAACTTCCGGTTCCGTAACCTACTGTTCACGCTGATGCTGGCCACGCTCCTGATACCTTTCCAGGTGCTGCTCGTGCCGCAGTTCCAGATCATCCGAGCGCTGGGCTGGTTCAACACTTACCAGGCCCTGATAGTACCGGGAGCGGTGAGCGCGTTCGGGATATTCCTCATGCGCCAGTACACCATAGGCGTGCCCGACGAGCTCCTGGACGCCGCCCGAATAGATGGCGCCAGCGAGTTCGGCATCTGGTGGCGGGTGGTGCTGCCGCTGGTAAGGCCTGGCCTGGCGGTGCTGGCTATCCTCTCATTCACAGGACTGTGGAACGACTTCTTCTGGCCATTGATAGTGACCACCAAGCCATCCATGTTCGTGATCAACCTGGGTTTGGCCGCACTAGTAGGTCCCTACGACTACCAGTACGGTATCCTGCTCTCCGGCGCGCTGCTGGCATCTCTGCCCGTGATCGTGGTGTTCTTTATCTTCCAGAGACAGTTCATCGAGGGGCTTACAGCTGGCGCTATCAAGGGCTTCTAGCAGGCGGG
>NZ_JANZYQ010000015.1:0-117239 GCF_059335935.1 Thermobaculum sp. T2p | reverse complement strand
GATGGAATCGGCTGTTTTGGCTACGTTGGTCATGGCTTCGTACTGCTCTACTGGATCTGGGATCTCCACTAGGTCCATCCGCCATCCCTGCGGCACGAACACTCCGAAGCCTATTCCTTCTGACATGTTATATCCCCCCTATAGTATGGTGCTTACCTAACACTATGTCATAACAGGCTGCTTAGGATCAATCGCTGAGGGAAGTTTCGTTAGCAGCATTCGCCGAGGTCGCGCTATGGACCATAGCAGTTGCTGCAGTAGCCCACAGGACTGTACTGATCTAATACGCTTTACTCCAGCATGCGTAGGCCGGCGACGCAAGCTGTGATACCTATTATGCAGGCTATCCTGAGCCCGTGCATTCGCTCTCGGAAGAAGATCATACCGACGATCGCTGCCCCCAGCGTGCCGATACCGGTCCATACAGGATAGGCAGTGGATATGGGTAGTTCGCTGAGCGCGCTGACCAGGAGGCGAAAGCTGATCATGAACCCTCCGTATAGCATGAGCTGATGGGTCCATGTGGGGTTCTTTGCCGACAACTTCAGCCCGATCACGCCCACTATCTCGAACATCCCAGCTAGCAGGA
Organism: Thermobaculum sp. T2p; assembly: GCF_059335935.1. Taxonomy (NCBI): domain Bacteria; kingdom Bacillati; phylum Chloroflexota; class Chloroflexia; order Thermobaculales (SeqCode); family Thermobaculaceae (SeqCode); genus Thermobaculum (SeqCode); species Thermobaculum sp. T2p. The sequence goes on along the minus strand of NZ_JANZYQ010000015.1, from coordinate 116,650 downwards.
GGTACACCCATGCCATCTATAATCTACCTCACAGCATCCTCTGCGCTGTCTTCGGTCCACTTCAGCCCCACTATACAGGCGATAAGCAGCATCAGCAGGGTTATCTTGAGTATGGAGAAGGTCTCACCAAGCGCGGCTATGCCGACCAGGGTCACCCCCGCGGCGCCAATGCCCGCAAACACGGCGTACACAGTGCCCACGGGAAGGATACGACAAGCACGGGTGAGCAGGTCAAAGCTCGCGATGATAGCTGCGATCGTGATCAGTAGGTAGATCGCCATAGTGGTAGCCTCCCGTCCTGCCCCGGCTTCCGCAGTGTTGATGGCCTCCCACCGCTCGCTTGTGAGCTTTAGGCTGGTTGCCCATACCACCTCCAAGATCCCGCCTGCTAACGTCATACCCCACGCTCTTTGCCTGGGATTCAGCGCAGACAGCATTTGTTCGCCTCGCGATCCTTATAAATCAGCAATTTATAGCAGATGCTATTATAAGCAAATAAGTTGATCAGGGTATAGGAGGTGGCCCCGGTTCTTCCTGGGTCGGGCAAGCGTCTATGGGCTCGGTATCATGAGCTAGGAGCATAGCTCCCTGCTTCCTGCAGGCCATTCAGTAGGGGTACCACTTGAGGGTTAAAGGTGTTAGACTGTTTGGCAATACCAAAGGATGAGCAGGAGGAGCGCATGGCAACGGTCGAGGACAGGGAGAACGCGGTCACCCGCTTTGCACAGCGGATCATAGAGAACGTGGAGAGGGTGATCATCGGCAAGCGGGAGCAGATAGAGTACCTGCTGGTGGCGCTGCTATGTCAGGGCCACGTGCTCATAGAGGATGTGCCCGGCACTGGCAAGACGATGCTTGCTAGGGCATTGGCGGTGAGCATAGGACTGGAGTTCAAGAGGCTGCAATGCACTCCTGATCTGCTGCCCAACGACGTGACCGGGGTCAGCATCTTCAACCAGAGGGAGGGCAGTTTTGAGTTCCAACCGGGGCCGGTGTTCGTGAACGTACTGCTGGCCGATGAGATCAACAGGGCGACGCCGCGCACGCAGTCAGCGCTTCTGGAGGCCATGCAGGAGAGGCAGGTGACGGTGGAGGGAGTTACACGGCAGCTACCGTCGCCCTTTCTGGTGCTGGCTACCCAGAATCCTGTGGAGTTCGAGGGCACTTTTCCCCTCCCAGAGGCTCAGCTGGATAGGTTCCTGATGCGTCTACCATTGGGGTATCCCGATGAGGGCTCCGAGGTGGCGATGCTGCGGAACCTGCGCAAGCGTCACCCTATAGAGACTTTGGAACCTGTGGCCGGTGCCGAGGAGTTGCGAGAGCTGTATGATCAGGTAACTGACGTCCACGTGGACGAGACCCTAGAGCGCTACATAGTAGGCCTGGTAACGGCTACCAGGTCACACCCTGACCTGGCCCTGGGCGCTAGCCCAAGAGGGTCTATAGCCCTCTACAAGACGTCACAAGCTCTGGCAGCCCTGCGAGGGCGAGACTACGTCATACCGGAAGACGTTCGCCAGATGGCCGCTCTCACCCTGCCGCATCGTCTCCTGGTGAAGCCCGAGAGCCAGCTCCGTGGTCGTACATCAATAGGTGTGGTGGCGGAGATCGTCGAGCGTCAGCCGCTAGATATGGGTGGTGTGAGGTAAGATGCGTAACTATCTACCGGTGCTGGTGCTGATCATAGGGATCGTGATACTGCTGCGCATCAGCTTCTTCTTCACGGTCGTGTACTTCCTGGTAGGTATATACTTGCTGTCCAACCTATGGACACGAAGGTCGATTAGTCACGTGGCCGTGGCTCGCAGCTTACAGGAGAGAGCCTTCACCGGCGATGAGGTACAGGTGAAGCTGCGGGTGACCAACACCGGGCTGTTGCCCGTCAGCTGGCTGGAGGTGAGAGATACGATCCCGGGGCAGCTACTGGCCTCGCCATTCCGCACGGAGGTGATCTCGCTGGGGGCAAATGAGACCTGGGAGAGAGAGTACTCTCTGAGGTGTAGGCACAGAGGGTACTATCAGCTAGGTCCCTGCACGCTACGCAGCGGCGATCTGTTGGGTATGCATCAGGTGTACGCTACCGTCGACCGGACGGATCGCCTCATAGTCTACCCGAGGGTGGTGCCCCTGCACCACCTGCAGCTGCCCGAGCACTCGCCGCTGGCTGCGCTGCCCACCCGCTATCCGCTCTTCGAGGACCCCAACCGCACGATGGGAGTGAAGGCCTACCAGCGAGGCGACTCCCCCAGGCGCATCCATTGGAGCGCTTCGGCCCGCACCGGACAGCTCCTAGTCAAGCAGTATCAACCAGCGATTGCGCGCGAGACCCTCCTTTGCCTGGACATGTATGAGGAGCACTACTCCGTTCGTAGGCGGTACGAAGCGATAGAGCTTGCGGTGGTTACGGCTGCGTCGCTTGCCAACCATGTCGTGGTCCAGCAGGACTTGCCCGTGGGACTTGCGGTGGATGCCATGGACCCGCTGGTGGAGGCGAGGCAGAGGTTTGTGCTCTTACCCCGCAGCGAGAGGGGACATCTGATGAGCTTGCTGGAGGTGCTGGCCAGGGTGGAGCCTCTGGGGGAGGATTCCCTGGGAGACATGATCACTCGCGCCACGGCGGAGCTCTCTTGGGGAGCTACGGTGGTGGTGATCACGGGAGGAGCCCACGTCAGGGTGGTGGATACCTTGCTATCCCTCAAGCGCGGGGGGCTGCTTGTGGCCCTCGTGGTCGTGCACCCAGGGGAGTCAGAGCAGCTCGTGCGTAGGCAGGCAGCAGCCATAGGTGTGCCGGTGTACCACGTGTGGACGGATCGCGATCTGGAGACCTGGCTTCCCAGGACAACTTGATCATCTGAACCTGGTGCTAGCGTTGCCGAGCACCTGCGTGATGTCTTCCGGCGTGATGAGGGCGATATCTCCCGGCAGACAGCGTTTGATGCTGGCGAAGGCGTTGCCCACCAACAGGGGAGATATCTTCTCGCGGCCTCCCAATAGACCCCTATAGTGTGGTCCCTCCAGCGTGGCGTATAGATAGCCAGCGGCAAAGGCGTCTCCAGAACCGAACCTATAGCGGCCAGCGGATTCGATGGCGGGGGCCCACTCGTATGTGCCCCCTCGCAGGTGTGCTGCCCCATCTTGTCCTAGGGTGAGGACGAATGCCCTGTCCTGCCGGCCATTGCCGAACCGCTCGGACATCATCCAAAGCACGTCCTGAGGTTCACCGTCAAAGCCCCACAGTGTGTGGGCGTCCTCGCGAGTACAGAACAAGATGTTGGCTACCCTGCATGGCTCCTCTAGTGCGATTGCGGCCTCCTCTGGGGCCCACAGCTTGGCACGGTAGTTGACGTCGAATGATATGGTGGTCCCTTGTGCGCGGGCGCGCTGGAGTAGCCTGGAGAAGGCTTCCCTGGCACCCTGCCCCAGCGCGGGCGTAACACCTGTCAGGTGAAGCACCCCGGCCATACCCACCATCGACACGTCCAGCTGGTCGGGATCTATCTCGGCACAAGCCGATCCGGCCCGATCATAATATACTCTGGTACCTAATGGTGGTGGGTTTTCCTCGGCGTAAAAGATGCCCAGCCTGCTGTTGGGGGGAGACCACACCACGTGGCTGGTGTCGACGCCGTAGGCCCTCAGCTCCCGCTCGACTCGCCTGCCCACTGGGTTGTCAGGTAGTGCGGACATCCAGGCCACCCTCATCCCGAGGCGTGCCAGGCAGGCCAGCGTGTTGGACTCCGTGCCTCCGACGTGCACCTCGAAGGTGTCGGCATCCTCTATTCTTTGGCCTCCTGGTGGTGTCAGGCGAAGCATCGTTTCGCCAAAGCTAACGACGTCGTACCTCGTCACACTCTACCTCCACAAGATCCTGGGAAGAATGTTATACCACCATTTGCCTCCCGTTGCATACCCTGTGCCTCTTGTATTTTTGTCCGCTAGGTGTATACTACCGACTGATCTGTGCCATGAACTCTCTACGTGAGGAGTAGGTGATATGCGACGCTATCGTCTGTACGTGGTCCTTGTGGTCGTGATGCTGCTGATGGGCTTCTTGCGTGTGAGCCCGACATCAGCGTCACATGTTCCGTTCAGCAGCGCTACAGTGGCTGGCAGCTTCCAGAGCGAGATAGGATGTCCTGGTGACTGGCAGCCCTCTTGTGACCTCTCATTGATGTCAGATCCTGACAGTGATGGGGTATACACCTTCACCGTACCTGCTGGTGTCCTACCCGTTGGCACTTATGAGTACAAGGTGGCGCTCAACCGGTCTTGGGATTACAGCTTCCCAGCCAGTAACCAGCAGTTCGATATTGCTGCCCCAGACAACAGCGTGACCTTCTACTACAACGCCGATACCCATGAGGTGCATCACGTTGTGACCGGTACTCGGCCTCCTAGGACGGGTGATAACGACATCTTCTGGGACGGACTCCGACATGACAGCCGGGACACTCTCTATAGGGTGCCGTTTGGTGCCGTTCCCGAGGGCTCGGAGTTCCTAGTACGGTTTCGGACCTTCCATGATGACGTGTCGAGCGTGACCGTGCGCGTATGGCACACCGGGCTCAACGCTGAGAGGCTATACGACATGCAGCGGGTGGCGCAAAACGTCTCCTGCTATCAGGATCTACCGTTTACATGTGACTTCTGGCAGGCCAGGATAGAGGCAGGGCCTATAGGCACGATCTACTATCGGTTCATAGTCCGCGATGGCTCGAAGGTGGTGTATTACGAGGACGACAGCGAGGTGCGCGATGGCGGCCTTGGCAGGCCGTTTGACCAATCGCCCGACTGGGGATGGGCCGTAACGGTCCACCGTCGCGATTTCCTCCCAATCGCTTGGATGAAGAACGCTGTGGTGTACCAGATATTTCCCGACAGATTCCGCAACGGCGACCCATCCAATGATCCCAAGCCGCTGCGAGGCAATCCCAGGCTGAGCAGCGATCCTCGCTACGCCTATCCCAATGGTGATCTGACTGGTGCCAGCAGGCCTGAATGGGATCAGATCCTGCGTATGAAGTGGGGGGAGCTGCCGGAGGGGTACTGCCGGAACTACGCTGGGGACTATCCATGCCCCCAACGCTTCTCTCAACCCTCCTCTACTCGAGAACAACCAAGGGGTAGAGATTACTACGGGGGTGATCTCGAGGGTGTTACCGAGAAGCTCTCCTACCTCAAGCGTCTAGGTGTGACCGCGATATACTTCAACCCTATATTTGCTGCAGGCTCCAACCATCGCTACGATACCCGCGACTACAAGATCATTGACCCTTATCTGGGTGATCTCGGCGACTGGAGGACGCTGGTGCGCGCTGCCCATAGGCAGGGGATACGTATCATCCTGGATGGGGTGTTCAATCACATGTCGTCCGACAGCCCCTTGTTCGACCGCTACCACAACTGGAGCAACTCCCTGTACGGTGTGGGGGCTTGTGAGAGTGTTAGCTCTCCCTATAGGGCGTGGTTTCGCTTTCGGGTGCCCGTAGGGAGCGAGCCCGCGGCTTGTGCACCTTACACTCGTGATGGAGATTCTTACTACACTTCATGGGCGGGCTTCGACTCGCTGCCTCAACTGGCCGAGAGCGACCAGGTCAAAAACTACATCTACGGAGCAAACGATAGCGTGGCCCGCTACTGGCTCCGTCAGGGCGCTGATGGCTGGCGACTGGACGTCATGCCCGACAAGAGCGTGGCGTTCTGGAGGGAATTCAGACAGAGGGTCAAGCAGGTAGACCCCAACGCCATCATCATCGGCGAGCTCTGGAAGAAGTTTGACGTCCTGCCGTTCGTCCAAGGTGACACAGCTGACACGACCATGAACTACCGCTTCCGCGATGCGGTGATCTCGCTGCTGGCTCCCGGCTCGTTCGACGGCAAGGGCTTTCCTGGCAGTGGCCAGCCCATCAAGCCTTCTGAGTTCGTCAACCGGCTGGAGTCCATCAGAGAGGACTACCCCGACGCGACTTACTGGACGCTCATGAACCTGTTGGACTCCCACGACACCGAGCGCGTGCTGTGGACGCTGACTCCTGGGGTGGAGAACCCCAATGGTAGGGAGCGCGACGCTGCCAACCTTGCGGAGGGTAAAACCCGCCTGCGACTAGCAGCGCTTATCCAGATGACGATGCCTGGTGCTCCCACGATCTATTACGGTGACGAGGTGGGCCTGACGGGCGATGACGATCCCGACGATCGGCGCACTTTCCCGTGGGGAGATCGCCAGGCCCGCGCCGAGGGGGATACCCGCCGACCCGATATGGTGTTGTTCCGCTACTACAGCGATCTGACCCGCGAGAGGCGCCAGCACCCATCGTTGGTCAACGGGGATCTGCGGTTCCTGCTAGTGGATGACTCTGCAGGTACGCTGGCCTATGGCCGCAAGTGGCGCAACGAAGCTTCGATCATCGTGCTCAACACTAGCAAGCAGCCCAGGCAGGTATCCGTGCCCATGGATGGCTACCTGCCAGATGGTACGGAACTCTCGCGTGTGGTTGGAGGTCATGGCGATCTCTACGTACGTGACGGTCGAATCAACGTGATGCTGTCTCCGCTATCCGGCCTGCTGCTCGTGACGCGGGACGCTGACCTCACGCCTCCAACCGCGCCCGCTGGCCTGCGGGCAGTAGCCGATGGCATGCAGGTGCGGCTCTCCTGGATGCCCGTGGAGGGTGCCAGGGGCTACAACGTCTACCGTAGCCCGGTCGCAGGCGGAGGCTACGTCAAGGTCAACACGGCCCCCGTGACCACCACGGACTACCTGGACGAGGGCGCTGACCTGCGCAGCGGCCAGAAGTACTACTACGTCGTGCGTGCTCTCGACGGCGTCGGCAATGAGAGCGCAAACTCCAACGAGGCGAGCGCTACCCCTGGCTATAGGATAGGTTGGGCCAACCTGCAGTGGCCTCACAGCTTGGATTACACCGTTAGTGCGCGATACACTACAGACACGGTGTATGGGCAGGTATGGATTGATGGTGTGACCAACCAGCCGGGGCCAACTCCTGGTCTCATCGCCCAGCTCGGCTATGGACCTCAGGGCAGCGACCCGAGAAATTGGGATACCTGGGTGCCGATGCAGTTCAATACCGATGTAGGTAACAACGACGAGTACAAGGGCGTCCTCCAGCCGACTGTGCCCGGAACCTACGACTACCTCGTGCGCTACAGCACGACCGGTGGGGAGAGCTGGACCTACGGCGATATAGATGGCACGGAGAGCGGTAGCTTCCAGGACCAGGTAGACAGCCCGGGCACGCTGGTGGTGCATCCCAATCCCGATCAGACTCCGCCGGAGGCACCCACCAACTTGCGAGCGTACAACAATGGTCCCAGCTCGATACTCCTGGCCTGGAATGCGTCCACGTCGCCCGATGTCTATAGATACGACGTCTACCGGAGCACGCAGTCTGGTGGCCCCTATGACAAGGTAGGATCCACTGATGCGGGCACCACGCAGTACGCCGATTCGGGTCTGCAGACCGGTACTCGCTACTACTATGTAGTGAAGGCGGTGGATGAGGCGGCCAACGTCTCGACCCCGAGCAACGAGGCCAGTGCCGTGCCTAGCTCGAGGCAGGTGGACGTGACCTTTGAGGTAACGGTGCCCTCAACTACACCTCCTAACGCCACGGTATACATCGTTGGCAACCAGCCGCAGATCTGCAACTGGTGCAACCCACACACCGTGGCACTCGCCAAGGGGGATGACGGCAGATGGCGTGTGACGATCCAGTTCACGGAAGGCACCGCCGTCGAGTACAAGTACACGCTAGGTTCCTGGGATTACGTTGAGAAGGGCCCGTCTTGTGAGGAGCTGTCCAACCGCACCCTTCGAGTGGTGGGGGATGCTCAAGGTCGGCAGCTCGTCCAGGACACCGTAGCTAACTGGCGGAACATATCTCCGTGCGGGAACTAACTTCCTAGCGCGGGCTGGATAAGGCAGCCCGCGCTAGGGCTATCATGCCAGGAGGAGTGCCGCGAGCGCTTTCGCAATCATGGACAGTGGCACCTTCCCATGTCCCTCCAGCCCCAGGATAATACGAGCGGTCATGGCTCGAAGATCTTGATGGCGATCCGCAGCTACCACGAGCCTGTGGGTGATCACCCGGCTACGGCACAGCAAACGCAGGCGCTCGCAGGTGTGGAACAGCCTGGAGAACCGGGCATGTAGCTCCCGCTCATAGGCCCCCGCATCGGGACGGCCATCGGTTAGCATGTCCAGGATATGCTTCCCAGCGATCATTCCCGACTCCAGCGCGTAGTCTATGCCTTCGCCTGTGAGAGGGTTTACCAGACCAGCAGCCTCGCCGACCATGAGCACTCGCGGTGACCATGGTCGCGATCGCAGGAAGTCTGTGCGTATGGGGAAACCTCGCACGACGTCCTTCCGCCTTGCGCCAGGTAACAGGCGACCGAATAGGGGACTGCGGACGAAGCGCTCGAACTCTCGGCGCGCGGTCGAGCCCTCGTGACGGCCGAGTATTCCGGCGCCCACGTTGAAGCGCCCACCCCCCAACGGGAAGATCCAGCCGTACCCTGGGGGAGTCACTCCTTGAAAACTGAAGATCATCTCATCAACCTGGGCCTCTGGACACTCAAAGTAGGCTCGGGATGCTGCCAGTAGTTTCGGGCGGGCTGCGATCAAGCCCGACCTCTCGAGCAGTAGCGGAGAGGCGCCGGTGGCTATCACCGCCAGGCGAGCACGCACCCTGCGACCGTTCTCCAGGCGGACACCGACCTGCTGGCTCTCGCGCTCGATGAGCTCTGCCCTAGCTGGTGCCTCAAACTCTGCTCCCGAGTCTATCGCTCGCCTCCTTAGGGCATCGTCCAGTTGAAGACGAGGTACTACTATACCTCCGCCCCTAGGCATCTGCAGCGTGGTGGAGACCCTGCCTGGCCCAACAACTCGCACCTTATATATCCCGCATCCTTTGCTCGAGATCTCATCCCTGAGCCCCATACGCTCCAGCATATGCACGGCGCGCGGGGTGAGACCATCGCCACACGTCTTGTCGCGTGGAAATTCTGATTTGTCCAGCAGCAGCACTCGCACCCCGTGCCTAGCTAGGGTCCAGGCACACGCGCTACCGGCTGGGCCCGCTCCCACGATCACCACATCGTACTTGACAGCGTTCATAGCTGCATTCTACACCTCATCTTCTCTCAGTGATAGTTCTTCCTTGCACAAAGGTAGTTAACATGGTTAACTATCTCTGAAAGATGTTAACACCAGCTCTCTTCGAGGGAAAGGGGGAAAGTGACTTGCTCGACGCTTGGGGCAGGTTTGTTTATAGGTACAGGTGGTTCGTGCTGCTGCTGTCCGTGCTCTGTCTGGTGCTCACCGCCTACCTGAGACAGTACGGTGGGAAGCTGGGCTCGATCGAGTTCGCATCGCAGACCGAAGCTGGACGCACCAGCAGGCTGATCAACGACCAGCTACCCAGCTCGGCTCCTAGCTACTACGTGATATTCACGAGCGATAAGCTGCTGGCCACAGACCCAAGGTTTGTGCAGGAGATGCAGCAGGCCCTGGAGCCCCTCAAAGATAGTCCTGACGTGTTGGGGGTACGCACACCTTACGATGGCGGCAACATCAACCCTCAGTTCATCTCCAAGGATAAGCATAGTGCTTATGCCATCGTGGAGCTGCGAAGGGCCAGCGACGAGCGCTTGCAGGATGTGTACAAAGAGCTGCACGGCAAAGTAAAGTCCTCGCAGCTACGTGTGATAGAATCGGGGACTTTACCAGCGCTCTATGAGTTCCAACAGATCTCCAGCGAGGACCTACGTCGAGCTGAGGTGATCTCCTTCCCGGCGTCTCTCATCATGCTGTTGTTGGTCTTCGGGTCGGTGGTTGCTGCGGCGATCCCCCTGGGTATCGGTCTGTTCGCGATCGTGGGGGCGCTCACGGGCACGCTACTTCTGGCGCGCTACATGAACCTCACCGTGTATTCCCAAAACATCGTGACTATGTTAGGTTTGGCTCTGGCGATCGACTACTCGCTGTTCATCGTTAGCAGGTTTCGCGAGGAGATCAACAACGGCTCTATCGAGGCGGCCTTGGGTAGAACGCTATCCACTGCCGGGCGTGCTGTGCTGTTCTCGGGCATCACCGTGGCGATCGGTATGCTGGGCATGACGTTCTTCCGCCTAGCTGACATCGGCTCCATCGGCATTGCGGGCACGGTGGTGGTAGTGTTCTCGGTCTTCTACGCCTTTACGTTGCTGCCCGCGATCTTGGCCATCCTAGGCCGGCGTGTGAACAGCCTTAGAGTACCCTTCGTGCATCCCGAGCGCAGGACAGCCCAGAACGGCTACTGGCACAGGATATCTATGGTGATCATGCGCTATCCCTGGCAGGTGCTGATAGTCGTGGGGGCCATCCTGCTCCTCCTTGGAGCGCCGTTCCTGCACATCAGGCTTGCGCTCTCGGATATCAACGCCCTCCCCAGGAACGCGGAGGCGCGTCAGGGCGCGGAGATGCTCCGGAACGAGTTTCCCGGAGGGGACCTCAACCCGATCTACGTGGTGCTGAGGTACGATCAGGGCTCGCCCCTCACGCCGGAAAGGATAGGACAGTTGTATGATCTCACCCGCTGGTTGCAGCAACAATCGGACGTGGTGCGCGTGCAGAGCCTCACCACCCTGGACCCCAGGCTGACCAAGCAGCAGTATCAGCAGCTGCTGTCGCAGCCCAAGACTGCTCTCCCCGCACCTCTACAACAGGCCGTCGAGGGTAGCGTTGGTAGGCAGATCGTGGTCGTGCAGGTGTACACCGATCTCGACCCCAACAGCGACCAGGCTCGCGACCTGGTCCGCAGGATCCGCAGTTCGCACCCGAAGGTGGATGGGCAGCTGTTGGTCACTGGCCAGACCGCCTACGACATAGACTCACTACAGCTCATAGAGGAGGACGTGCCGAAGGCTTTGGCCTTCATCCTCGTGACCACCTACGTGGCTTTGTTCCTCCTGTTGGGCAGCGTCTTCCTCCCCATTAAGGCGTTCGTGATGAACGTCCTGTCGCTCAGCGCCTCATACGGCGCCCTGGTGTGGATCTTCCAGGAGGGGCATCTATCGGAATTGCTCAACTTCCACCCTGGGCCCATCAATAGCGCGCTGCCGGTGATATTGTTCTGTGCGCTCTTCGGGCTCTCGATGGACTACGAAGTGCTGCTGCTCAGCCGCATCAAGGAGGAACACGAGCGTACTGGGGACAACACTCTGGCGGTGGCAATTGGGCTAGAGAAGACAGGCCGGATCATCACTGGCGCAGCACTGATCATGATCACCGTGTTCGTGGCATTCACCTTTGCCAATACCCTTGTCATCAAGTCAATAGGCCTGGGGATGGCGATCGCGGTCTTTGTCGATGCAGCGATCGTGCGTACCCTGCTTGTGCCCGCCGCCATGCGTCTGCTGGGGCAATGGAACTGGTGGGCTCCTGGGCCGCTCGCCCGGTTGTACAAGAGGTTTGGAATCTCGGCCGAGGGTGAGCTGCAAGATGAGAAGACGTTTACACCTGTAAATATGGACTCCTGACCCGTGTGCTATACTCTCCATGCAACACCTGCTGGAGGGGTATATGGCTGAGGCCAAGAATGATCTAGGGTCCTTGCTGCGAACTGCCGGCGGCTTACATACGCGTTTGCTGCGCGAGGATGAATTAACCTTACAGGATCACCACAAGATAAGCTCTTTGCTGGTTGAGGCCTTCCCGCACGCTGCTGAGCTCTTCTCCGCTCAGTCTTGGAGGGGCCACGTCCTGATTGCAGGCTGCTTCTGGAGTCCCAGGATGGGGAGCTTCTGGCCCACCTAGACTATGTCGTTCGACACATCAAGGTTGGAGACTCCGTGCTCGAGGTAGCTGGTGTCGGGGAGGTGGCCGTGCGTCAGGGGGTGCGTCGACAAGGACTAGGTATGCGCCTCATGAGAGAGCTCGAGAATGCAGTACGCTACCACACTCCAGTAGATTTCGGCCTACTGTATTGCCTGGAGACCGTAGCTGGTTTCTACGAGCGAGCTGGCTGGATAAGGGTGCATCAACCGTCGCGCTTCATCTCCCCCGAGACCGGTGAATGGCTGGAGGCTAGCTATCCCACCTTCATCTTACCAGTTAGGGCCAAGCTCGAAGCCTGGCCTCGCAGGGGTACCATAGATCTGGGAGGCATGATCTGGTAGTCCTGGCACGGTAGCTGCTTTATATAGCGTAGACCCGGGTCACAGGCTTATAGGCGTTAGTAAGGATCGGGGGAGAAAAATGGCTATCACTAACCCAAGGGACAAGCTGTTGTACGAGCTGTCTGACATCTACGATGCCGAGACGCAGTTCTTGCAAGGCATGCAGCAGGCCATTGGCTACGCTGAGACCCAGCAGCTACGTGATGGCATCCAGGAGCACATAGCGCAAACCGAGCAACAGATCAACAACCTGGATCAGGTGTTCCATATCTTAGGCGAGCAGCCGCTCAAGATCTCCTGCGACTCTGCTAGGGGGTTGGTCTCGGAGGCACAGAAGGGGATGCAGGAAGCTCAAGGGGGACCACTGCGCGACGCCATGATCGCCGGAGGGCTCTCCAAGGTAGAGCATTACGAGATGTCCAGCTACAGGACGATCCTGTCGGGGCTCGAGCAGATGGGACGGCAAGACGCTGTGGAGCTACTACAACAGAACCTACAGCAGGAGGAGGAGACGGCACAGAAGCTGGAGGCTCTCATCCAACAGCTGGTTCAGCAGGTTTCCCAAGGTACCCAGGGGCCAACGGCCCCTGGGACGGAGTTCACTCCACCTACCATCTAGATCGTGTACCTTTCGGGTCCCCAGCAGATCTGCTGGGGACCTTTACATATTCTTGCGACTAGACGCCTTCTAGGCCCACTCTAGGCCTTTGTGGTATTGCCTGAGGAGCTACTCCCGTACTGATAGACCTCAACCTCCTCCACGGTGATCAGGCCATTGATGCCCATCTGCCCTAACTTGGGAAGCAGGGACTCTATCTTTTCTGGCGAATCGACGACATCGATCACCAAAGGGAGATCCTCAGATAGGCGCAGTATGGTGGCTGTGTGCAGCCGGCTTGTATGTCCGAAGCCTTCTATGCCCCTCAGGACGGTAGCGCCGGCGTACCCCTCTCTGCGCAGCATCTCGACTATAGCTAGATGCATCGGGCGATTGCCGTATCTATCAGCTTCCCCGATGTAGATGCGCACGCGCTTGGCTTTTCCCGATAGATTCATCTTGGTAGCCTCCAACGGTTAGCTGTATCAGAGCATAGAGCTTTTTTGAGTTCAGAGCAATACTATCTCCGAGCTTTCAACTAGGTGTTGAGAATGCACACAAGTTGTAGTACAATCTGCTCATAAGATGTCTAGACAAGATAAGGCCTACATACGCATATCCAACGTGCTTGAGGAGGAGATAACCTCGGGGAAGCTCAAGCCCGGACATAGGCTTCCTGGAGAGCATGAGCTGGCGAGACGCTTTGGGGTCAGTCGAACGACCGTCCGTCAGGCACTTGCGGAGTTGGCGCGCAAGCAGCTCATCACCACTCGTGTGGGTTCTGGCAGCTATATCACCTTTGATAACCAGCCCCTGGATTGGTCACAGGGTTGGAGTAAGGCGCTCACCAGCAGCGGTCTAACTGTGGAGTCGCGCATCATCTATTTCGGGTCGGTGGTGGACGAGGAGCTGGGGCGCAAACTTGGCGTGGGACCTAGATTCATTGCCCTGGACAGGCTGCGGTTGGTGTCTGGGGGTGAGCCCATATCTCTAGAGCGCAGCAGGATACCCCTTAGTGACAGCACGGCCGCCTTGCTGGATGTGGATTTCCGCCAGGAGTCTCTGATGGATGTGCTGACCCTCCGGCTCGGCATGATCCCGACTAGCAGTGAGGAGTGGATAGAGTTGACGAGGCTGAGGGAGGATGAGGCGGATCTGCTGCGGAGAGCCATCGGAGAGCCATTCCTCCTCAGCCGCAGGGTGTTGCGTGACCAACACGGCTCGCTGATGGAGTACGTGGCCAGCTTGCTCGATCCAGACCACTTCCGTCTGCACATCACCTTTGAGAGGGAAGGTTGGGGGCGACGGGGATGAGGCGATTGCGAGCCGCTGGGGCCCTGTACGGACTGGCTATAGGGGATGCCCTGGGCATGCCCACCCAGATGCTGCCGCGAGAGCAGGTCCAGTCCCTGTTGGGGAACATCTGCTGGTTCGAGGAAGGTCCCTTGGCAAACCCTATAAGCGCTGGGCAGCCTGCAGGCAAGGTAACGGACGATACGGAGCAGGCTCTCATCGTCGCTCGCTTGTTGGTGCAGGGTGGTGGAAGTCTGGACGTCTCGCTGTTCGTCCAGGAGCTCCTGGCTTGGACGCGCAAGGCGGAGTCGGATGGTAGCGAGCAGCTTGGACCTTCCTCGCGGCGCGCGCTGGAGGCCGTGGTCAGAGGGGTAGATCCCAGCCGGGCGGGCAGCCGAGGCGACACCAACGGCGCGGCCATGCGCATAGCTCCGGTGGGTATAGTCGTACCTCCTGAGCCTTTGTCCCGACTCGTCGACCACGTAGAACAAGTATGCCTCCCCACGCACCATACGGGCCTGGCTATTGCTGGGGCGGCTGCCGTGGCGGCGGTGGTTAGCGTTGGGGTGGATGGAGGGACCTTCGAGGAGGGGCTTGAGCTGGCCCTGCGTGCTGCCCAGCTCGGTCAGAAACGGGGACATTACGTTGCTGGCCCTAGCGTAGCTGAGAGGATCTCGTGGGCCGTGTCCCTGGTGAGACGGTTGGACGAGGTGAGTGCTCAGGTTAGGATCTATGACCTGGTCGGCACCGGTGTACTAACACAGGAGTCGGTGCCGGCGGCCTTTGCGCTCGCATCCATATACGTGCACGACCCGTGGAAAGCCTGTCTAGCTGCGGCGTCGCTAGGCGGTGACAGTGATACGATAGGCGCCATCACGGGAGCCATGTTGGGAGCCTGCTGTGGAGAAAGTTGCTTCCCATCGGAGGCTCTGGCGCTTGTGCGTGAGGTGAACTCTCTGTATGTGGACGAATTAGTCGTGGCTCTGTTGTCGCTGCGTCAGAGTATATCGGGGAGGTAACATCGTGACTGCCAAGACGCATCATCCTGAGGTGGACAGACCCTGGGCTATCGAGCTGCGCGGCATAGAGCCCATCCCTGACGGTGAGAGGCATGGCAAGCCTTCGGAGCTCTTCTGGATATGGTTCCCAGCAAATATTGGTATCCTCGGCATAGTGTATGGGGGTATACTCACTGCCGCAGGACTGAATCTGTGGCAGAGCGCCTTTGTCGCCCTCGTGGGTTCAGCTCTATCCTTCCTGTTGGTGGGGGTCCTCAGTGTGGCCGGCAAGTGGGGAGGCGCTCCTATGCTGACCCTCTCGCGTGCGCCCTTTGGGGTGCGGGGTAACCTGGGGCCCGCGTTCATCAGCTGGCTGAGCCTAGTGGGCTGGGAGACGGTCAGCGTTATCACCGCGGCGTACGCCCTGCTGGGGTTACTGGGGCTGTTGGGGCTGCCCGCCAACTCGCTGTGGACGTTGGTAAGCCTGCTGGTCATCGCCCTGCTGGTCGTGGTATTCGGCTTGTTGGGGCATGCGACGCTGGTCATCATTCAGCAGGCCGCTACTTGGATCCTCGGGGCGCTCACCGTCTTGGTGATCATCTTCCTGATCCCGGGTACCAACTGGAGCAAGCTGCTTGATACCCCATGGGGAGCTTGGGACTCTGGGGTACTGGCGACGCTGAGTATCATCATGGCTGGCACGGGCATAGGGTGGGCGAACGCTGGTGCGGACTACACTCGCTACCTACCTCGAGCCAGCAGTGATCGGTCCATAGTTGGGTGGACGGTGCTGGGTGCGACCATTCCCCTGTTCGTGCTGATCATGACGGGGGTGCTGCTCTCTAGCAGGGTGGCGGACCTCTCTTCCGCCTCCAATCCAGTGGAGGTGATAGGGGATGCTCTGCCATCATGGATGGCCGTGCCTTACCTAGTCACCGCGATAGGCGGCTTGATAGCTGCCGCGGACCTCTCGATCTACTCCTCGGGACTCAACCTCCTGGCTCTGGGTGTGAGACTCCAGAGGCACAAGGCAGTGCTGATAGATGGGGTGATAATGGTGTTGGGATCGGTCTACGTCATGCTCATAGCCCAGGACTTCTTCGGGCCCTTCATCAGCTTTCTCCAGCTGCTGGCCGACGGCCTCGCCGCTTGGGCTGGCGTTTTCCTCGTGGACATGCTGCTGCGCCGTGGCTATGACCCGGAGGGGCTCAGGCGGACCGGCCCCGGCAGCCCTTATTACTATTCAGGGGGAATTCACTGGCCGGCATGCATCTCCTGGCTTTGTGGCGTCCTCGTGGGGCTGGCTTTCACCGTATCTCCATGGTTCAGCGGCCCCCTGGCCAAAGGGGTGTTTGCCTCGAGCAGCTTGGGCTATATAATGGGCTTGCTGGTAAGCATGCTGATGTACTGGCTGCTTGGCGCGGTGCTCGCCCGCGGGCAGGTAGTGGCTGGCCAGCGAGAGCGTCCAGGGGAGTCCTGAGATGAGGCGCCCTCGCAGGTTGGTGCTGGTGGGCAGCGTACTGGTGGACGTCTTGCTCTACGTGCCCCATATGCCCGAGAGAGGGAGTGATGTCCTGGCACAAGGAGCGATGGTGACCGCTGGTGGTGGCTACAACGTGCTGGTGGGGGCATCCAGGCTGGGTATGCCGGTAGCATATGCAGGCAAGATAGGCAACGGTCCAATGGGTGCTCAGGTGCTGCGAGATCTGGAATCTGCTGCTATCCCCCTCCTCCTACCGTTGTCCAGCGATGGTGATACTGGCTTCGATATCGGCTTGGTGGAGCCTGATGGCGAACGCACGTTCGTGACTGCTCCAGGGGTGGAGTCCAGGCTTACAGCCTCGGACCTAGCAGCTATTCCTCTTGAGAGTGGAGACGTCGTGTACATCTCGGGCTACGATCTGTGTTACCCGGTCTCCGGCGCTTCGCTAGCTGACTGGTTGCCGGCCCTGTCACAGGACGTCCTGCTGGCCTTCGATCCCGGCCCACTCGTGGGGGAGATCCCGGTCAGGTACCTCTACGTCGTCCTGAGGCGAGTTGACATAATAAGCTTGAACCAGCGGGAGCTGGCCATACTGGCGGGTGAGGATAACTTGCCGACCGCTGTGGAGAGGCTTGCTAGCTTGCTCCATGAGGATGCCTGGGTAGTAGTGCGGGTGGGTTCTCAAGGCTGTTGGATAGCTAGCCCTGACAGGCATCTGAGGCACGTGCCCGGAAGGCCCGTGGTGGCGGTGGATTCCACAGGGGCTGGCGACGCGCACGTGGCGGCGCTGCTGGCGGCGCTGTACGCGGGACATCCTTTTGAGGAGGCCGCAAGCCGGGCTAACGTCGCGGCCTCGATAGCTGTCGGGCGTCGTGGCCCGGCCACAGGCCCCACCCTGGAGGAGCTGGAGGCCCTCTTGGGTGAGGATATGTCGAGGTAAGCTTCCGAGGCCCTAAGCGGGGAGGTGGGGGGAGCGACAGCTCCCCCCTTTGCTTTCGATCTCTCCAGGACATAGGTCCCACCGATCAGTCGTCATATCCTTCAGGGTAGGTGGGGTGTGTGAGCTCGCCTCGGAGATGGGCTTGGGTCCTCTGCGCGTTGTTGCCTCTTTTGCCGCTGTGTTGTGACATATAAGTTGTCAAAAAGGGTACTTATACTTGGGGGCGTCTGGTGGAGGAGATGCAGCTGCTGGCTGCGAGGCCCTGTGAGATCGTGGCGCTACAGCCCCTGACCGCAGAGCTCTGACCCAGGCTGCACCTACGCTGGGCGAAGCCAACTTATCACTGGAGGGGTATCATGTTGCATAGTCCTAAGCTGTCTTCTCTGCTGTTCTTGCTCACGCTGCTCTGCTTCACCCTGCCGTTCATGACCGTCACCTGTGGCGGCCAGGAGGTGATGAGGGTCACGGCGATGGACCAGGCCCTTGGGCAGGACCCGTGGATAGCGCCGAGCTCAACGAGGCTAGTGCCTCCAGCGAAAAGGGCTCCGGAGCCGGTTGGAAGTGGCACATGAGGACCTTGGCGGTCTTTGCTGTGGTGGGCATCGTCCTTGGGTTAGGGGCTTGGAAGAGCTGGAAGGGGCTCGTCGGCGCGATCCTGGGCATCCTGGGCGTGCTGGACATCATGCTGTTACGCGTCTCGACCATCAACTCGATGCGTGAGGAGCTGGCAAGCGGCGCTAGCGGCGACATGGTGGGGCTCTCCGGGCTGATACAGGTACACTGGGGACTGGGGTTCTGGGGTATGCTGTCGGGCTTTGCGTTCGCCGCGCTGTACAACATCTACCTGGTATGGAGATCGAGGGCGGCGTGGGACACCAGTGTGGAGCGAACCGAGTTGCCGCCTGAGCCTTCCTGGAGATAGGGGCTTGCGCTCCTCGGCCTTCTGCGTTATCGTTAGGTAACCTACAGGAGGCCGTATGGTGCATCGAAGGATTCTTGCCTGGGAGGGTTGCCTCAACATCCGCGATCTCGGGGGTTACCCCACAGCTTACGGGGTGTGGACGCGCTGGGGGACCGTGGTGCGTGCCGACACGGTGTCCAAGCTCACTATGGCAGGCCGCGCGGCCCTCCTGGCGTACGGCGTGCGCACGATAGTCGACCTTCGCCTGCCTCACGAGGTCGAGGCCGACCCCAGCCCATACGCGACTCCGGGGGAGCACGATGTCGCATACCACCACATCTCGATGATCGATCCTGCCGAGTTCCCTCCCAAGGACTTCACGACCCTCGCTGATAACTACAAGATGATGCTGGACCGCTATACCGGCCGGATGGCGGGCATCATCCATGCGATCGCCCACGCCTCGCCAGAGGGCGCAGTGCTGCTGCACTGCGCGGGCGGCAAGGACCGCACGGGCATCGCTGCGGCGCTGCTGTTGGGCGTAGTGCGTGTGCCCCACGACGTGATAGCCGCCGACTACGCGCTCACCGCAGAGTGCCTGCGACCAGAGTGGGAGGAGACCTTGAGGCATAACCCCGAGCGTCGGCAAGAGATAGAGAGGGAACTGGACGTAATGATGCCGCGGAGAGAGGTCATGCTGGAGATGCTCGATCACTTGGATCGTCGCTACGGTGGTGTGGATCCCTATCTCCGGCATATAGGGTTGACCGACCTCGAACTGGGGCTGATACAGGCGCGCCTGCTAGGCTACGTGCCCTGATCAGATGCGAAGGGCTTGCATTTGCACATAATTTGAGTATCATATGTGCACAACTCTATGGACGGCCTTTGGAGCCGATCTTAAAGAGGGCATTAAATCTTGCTTAGCTTTCTGTGATCGGTAGTGCCCCAGGTGGGTGCTGACCAATATAATGGCGCGGATCCAGTTGAGCCGTTCGAAAATAACGAGTGAAAGGAGCCAATAGGTTGGAAGTAGCCAGTAAGGAGCGGGTACCCACCGCCCGTGGGCGCAGGGTGTTCAACCGCGAGCACCTGATATTTCTAGCTTTCGTTGCTCCCAACTTCCTACTGTTCATAGTCTTCACCTACTGGCCGCTAGTGTATCAGGGGTACCTGAGCCTGGTGCACTGGGACATGATCTCGCCTGTGAAGCGGTTCGTGGGACTGGAGAACTATGCCTACCTGTTCAGCGATCCCGATTTTCACCGGGTCATGTTCAACACGCTTTATTTCACGGTGGCCGTGCTGGTGGGTAGCCTGGCGCTGGGGCTGGCCCTGGCGCTCCTGCTCAACCAACGGCTGCGCGGGCGCAACTTCGCGCGCACGGTAGTGTTCGCTCCGGTGATCCTCTCGGGCGCGGCGGTTGGCCTAGTATGGGCCTATATCTTCGATCCCAACTATGGGTTGATGCGGACCATCCTGGGGTGGTTCGGGCTGCCACCGATCGACTGGCTAGGCAGCCCCGCTTGGGCTATGCCCGCGGTGATCATCGTGTACCTCTGGAAGAACTTAGGCTACAGCGCAATGATCTACCTTGCAGGTCTGCAGAACATCCCTGCCGAGCTGTACGAGGCGGCACGGGTCGATGGCGCCGGCAGGTGGCAGCAGTTCCTGCACGTGACGTTACCTCAGCTCTCGCCGGTGACGTTCTTCCTGATCGTCACCACGATCATATCCTCGGTGCAGGCCTTCGACATCATATCCGTGATGACGGACGGAGGCCCGGTGGGCGCGACGACGACGCTGATCTGGTACATGTACGAGCAGGGCTTCAGGGCCTTTCGGGCGGGGATAGCTGCAGCATCTGGCATGCTGATGTTCATCATCCTGCTGGTGGTCACCTTGGTGCAGGTGGGGTGGCTACAACGCAAAGTGTACTACGAGTAGGGGGTAGGATATGAAAGGCGAGGCCGTCAAGAGCACGATACAGTCCAGCACTGCTGGGAGGTCGGTGGTGCTTGACTTGCTCACACGCCGTATGTTCGGGATGTGGCTCTACTTGGCGATGGCGTTGACGGTGCTGGTGTTCATTGTCCCTATGTACTGGATGCTGACGGCGTCTGTGAAGACTCTGGGAGAGATCTACACCTTCCCGCCCCAGTGGGTGCCGACGAGCTTTCGCTGGGCCAACTACAGCGAGGCCTGGCGCAGCGCTCCTTTTGGGAGGTTCTACATCAACACGGTGATCGTCACCTTCTTCGGGGTGGCGCTCGAGGTGGTCAACGCCTGCCTCACGGCGTACGCGTTGGCTTACATCCGGTTCCCGGGGAAGAACTTCGTGTTCGTAGCGCTGCTGGCTACCCTGATGATCCCGCTGCAGGTGACGATCCTGCCCAATTACCTCACGATAGCTAGCCTCGGATGGCTCAACACTTATCAAGGGATAGTGCTGCCGGGGGCGTCGGTGGCCTTCACGACGTTCCTGCTGCGCCAGCACTTCATGACCCTGCCGAAGGAGGTGATGGAAGCTGCGATCATAGAGGGCGCGGGGCACCTCAGAAGGCTGGTGTCCATCGTGTTGCCGCTGTCCAAGCCGATGCTGGTGACGATCACGCTCATCTCCGTGGTGGCCAAGTGGAACGATTATCTCTGGCCGCTGATAGTCACCAACAAGGTGGAGATGAGGGTGCTGTCGATCGGCATCAAGTACCTCTTCGACACGGAGGGCGCCAACCAATGGGGGGTGATCATGGCCGGCACGGTGTTCGTGGTGATCCCCGTGCTGGCGCTCTTCATCTGGGCGCAGCGGTACATAATATCCGGACTGACGGCCGGTGCCCTCAAAGGTTAGGGAGATGCACGGGGTGGGCCACTAATCGAAGGGAGGTTGGTCAATTGGCTTGGAAGATGAACCGCAGGAAGTTTCTGGTGACTTCGGGGGCCGCGATGGGGTCGCTCGTGGTGGCGGCCTGTGGTGCGGGCGGTGGTGGCGGCGCCGCTCAGCCGAGCAGCACCGGCACGGTACCCCCCGAGGCTCGCAACCGGACGCGCGTGGTCTTCTGGTCCGCCTGGGGCGGCAAGAACGGCGAGGCACTGCAGACCCTGGTGAACAAGTTCAACAAATCCCAGAGCGACATCTTCGTGGAGAACCAGTACCAGGGTACCTACGAGGAGCTGGCTCAGAAGCTGGCCACGGCGATGGCCGCAAAACAAGTGCCCGACCTAGTGGTGCTCAGCGAGGTTACTTGGAACAAGTTCTATCTCAACCAGACCCTAGAGCCACTGGACGACTACTTCAAGAACCAGAACCTGGACAGGAATGACTATGTGGATCCCCTTATTAATGAGGGCACCAGGCAAGGGAAGACCTGGTGGGTACCCTTTGCCCGCAGCACACCGCTCTTCTACTATAACCGAGACCTCTTCAAGAAGGCGGGGCTGCCGGACAAGGCGCCCGAGACCTGGGATGAGGTGCTGGAGGCTGCCAAGGAGTTGAAGGCGAGTGCCGGTGTGAAGAAGCCTTACGCCTTCACCACGGCCAAGAACTATAATGCCTGGCACTTCCAAGGCAACGAGTGGCAGTGGGGAGGCAACTACTCCGACAAGGAGCTCAACATCCTGATAGATAAAGATAAGTCTGTGGAGGCGGGCGAATGGGTCCGCAAGTTCATCCACGATGAAGGGCTAGGGTACATGGCGGAGGATCAGAGCGTCGACTTCGCCAACGGCATATGTGCCATGACCCAGCAGTCTACTGGGTCTTTGGGGGAGATCTTGGAGACAGCTAAGTTCGAGGTGGGCACGGCCTTCCTCCCCAAGCACGAGCACTTCGGGTGTCCGACTGGCGGCTCCGGGTTGAGCATCATCGCGGCCTCCTCCAGCGACCGCAAGCAAGCTGCTTTCGAGTTCATCAAGTTCCTAGCACAACCCGAGAACGTGGTGTTCTGGTCACAACAGAGTGGCTACATGCCGGTGACCGAGTCGGCGCGTGAATCGAGCCAGATGCAGGAGTACTTCAAGCAGAACCCCCAGTTCAAGGTGGCGGTGGATCAGCTGCCCAAGACGCAGCCTCAGGACACCGCTCGCCTGTTCATCCCCAACGGCGACCAGACGATAGGGGAGGCGCTGGAGAAGATCTTTGTGCGCAACACACCGGCTGAACAGGCCTTCAAGGACGCTGCCCAGAGGCTCGCGCGTGACGCCGAGGACGTCAAGCAGCAGATCCAGGAGGTTGGACTGTAGGTATCACCTCTACGGAGGCCTGGCCCCGACGATTCAGTCCGTTGGGGCCAACTTTTTAGGCCAGAAGTGATGCGACACACCTTATATTGGTGGACTCAGATGGGCTGGGGTCTCCAGCCCTTCGCAGCCACGTGCTGGGGAGTAGGCTGGATCTAGCGGGACTCGGCAAGCCTGGCACGCAGGGACTCCAGCTCGTCCAGCAGGCGCATGACGACCTCTACTCCCGCGGTGTTGATCCCGAGGTCCTCTCGCAGCCTACGGATGCGGCGCAGCCTCGCTATCTCCTGCTCATCCAGCAGCTCTTCCCTGCCCTCACGGCGGGTCCTGACCAGACCAACCCGCACGTAATAGCGGATAGTTGAAGGGGGTATCCCCACAACCTGGGAAGCTGTCTCTATCCTGTAGTAGGTCAGCCTTTCGTCTCGGTCCAACCTCAACCTCCAAGCTCGTCAGCTTGCCGCCTGGGTGGCCTCTCCCTCTGAGAGGCGTGCCAGCTCCTCCAGCAGTTCCCGCTGCCTGGGCGTCAACCTCTCCGGCAGGTGCACGTGCGCCTCCACCAACAAGTCTCCTCTCTGGTTCGGGTTGTTCAGGCGCGGCATCCCCTGCCCCCGCAGGCGGAACACCCGGCCGTCCTGGGTGCGCTCGGGTATGCGCAGGGCGAGCGTACGTCCATCAGGCGTGCGGACACGCACCTCCCCTCCAAGGAGCATGGTCGAGAGGGGCACTTGCATCTTCGTCTTCAGGTCATCGCCCTCGCGCTCGAAAGCCGGATCCGGCAGCACCCGTACCACTAGGTAAAGGTCGCCCGGTGGGCCTCCCCCTGCGCCAGGCATGCCTTGGCCAGCTATGCGCACTCGCGTGCCGGTGTTCACGCCCGGGGGTATCTTGGCCTCTATGCGCCGAGTCTGCCCATTGGGCAGCTGCATCTCTAGCAGGCGCGTGGTGCCGGTATAGGCCTCGCGCAGGGTAACCTGTACCTCTTGCTCCACGTCCTGCCCAGGACGAGCCCGCTGCCGGGTGCTCGTCCTGCCACGACCTCCGCCGAAAAGGGTCTCGAAGAAGTCCGAGAACGGGTGCTCCTCTCCGAAGAGGTCGCGCAGGTCCTCCTCGGAGAAGGTGCGGTACTCGTAGCGCGTGCCGCCGCCCTGCCCGCGCACAAAGTCGCTCCAGTCAAACCCCTGCCCGGTCGCCTGTCCGGCCTGCTGCGCCGCCTGGTACTCCCGCCACCGGGCGCCGAACTGGTCGTACATCTTGCGCTTCTCCGGATCGGAGAGGACTTCATAGGCCTCGCTGATCTCCTTGAAGCGCTCCTCGGCCTCTTTGTTGCCCGGGTTGACGTCGGGATGGTACTGGCGGGCCAGTCGTCTGAACGCCTGGCGTATTTCCTTATCCGAGGCGTTACGGGGCACACCTAGTATCTCGTAGTAGTCCTTGAACTCCATAGCCATCAATCAGGATAGCAATAATTGCGCCAATTGCGCTAGCCCTGAGACCTGTGTGAATCGGGCCTTCTCGCCGGGCTCTCGCGAGGGCCATAGGGGATCGGCACGTACTCCACCGATGGCCGCCTGCGTCCCGCCTGGGGATAAAGCTGCATGAGGTCGTACACCTCCTTCGGCATCTCCGTGCTGACGGGCAGGCCCATGCTCAGCGCCTCCTCGACGGTGATGGGATAGTCGTGCGTCCAGTGGCCCGATGAGAGGAGATCGGCCAGCCCCTCGGCCCTGTCCTGCGGCATCTTGTCGCCCAGCAGCTCGAGCACGGTCTGCCGTACCTGTCCCATCGCCTTGCGGGCGATGTCCGCCAGGATGATCGTCTGGTCGTCCACCTCGGCCAGAGGCTTCTGCTCCACCACCTTCAGGATCGAGGCCGCGGGGTACTCCCCCAGCTGGGGATCCACCGGCCCCAGCACGGCGTGCGGTCCCATGACGATCTCATCGGCAGCCAGAGCTATCAGGGTGCCGCCGCTCATGGCGTAGTGGGGGACGAACACCGTGACTTTGGAGGGATGAGCCTTCAGGGCACGAGCGATCTGTTCCGCTGCTATCACTAGACCGCCCGGGGTGTGCAGGATCATGTCGATGGGCACGCTGGGATCCGTCAGGTGCACGGCCCTTAGCACGGCCTCGGAGTCCTCTATGTCTATGTAGCGAGCCACGGGGAATCCCAGGAGGCTCATCGTCTCCTGTCGGTGTATCAGCCCTATCACCCGGCTGTGCCGTCGCTCCTCCAGCGATCTGAAGGAGCGTATGCGCTGTGCCTCCAGCCACTTCTGACGGATCACGGGCTGGAGCGAGCTGATAATCAGGAATAACCAGAAGATCTCAAGCATACGCAACCTCCTACCAGGGCCAGTATTCGTCTGGATGGTACCTGTAGGCCGGCCTCGACAGTGGCTTGGCGAGCACAAGGCCGGTCAGGAAGCCGCCCACATGCGCCCACCACGCGACGCCGCCCAGCATCATCTCGCTAACGGCCAACGAGAACAGGCCGTTGAGGAGCTGCGAGAGGAACCAGATGGCGATCCATATCACTGCCGGCACCTCCACAAAGAGCGGCAGGAAGAAGAAGAACGTGATGGTCACCACCTGCGCCAGCGGGAAGAGCACCAGGTAGGCGGCCATGATGCCGGATATCGCCCCGCTGGCGCCGATCGCGGGCACCGCGGAGCTCGAGTTGAGCAGGATGTGCATCACGCCGGCTCCCACGCCGCATAGCAGGTAGAACAGCAGGAACTTGAGGTGCCCTAGCCGATCCTCTACGTTGTCCCCGAAGATGTAGAGCGCGATCATGTTGCTGCCCAGGTGAAACCAGCTGCCATGGAGAAATTGGGACGTCAGTAGTGTCACCCACTCGAAGGGCAGAGGTGATCGCAGGAAGCGCTCAGGCACCACCCCGAGCCGCCACACGAGGTCTTTCAGGCCGGGGGACCCCAGGCTGAGCTCGAGCGCCCAGACGAGCACGTTGGCTGCTATGAGCGCCGCGGTGACCACCGGGAACTCCCGCGCGCGCACCGTGTCCTTGATGGGTATCATCTTGCCTCCCCAGGGGTGATCTAGTGGATGTGGAGAAATGATACACTAAGCAGGGAGGGGGAGGCAAGTCCAGCGTGCGCTACTCGCCCGAGGCCGGTGGGCATGGGGTAAGGGTGCCATCTCGGAGCATGCTCCCAATACATATGCCGGCGAGCCCACCTATGGCCGCGATCGCCGCCACAGTGGTGGTGGCGGCGAACACTTGTAGGAAGCTCCAAGGGTAAGTGTCGAACAGGCTGCGGTAGAGCCACTCCCCCCACAGCAGCGCCGGGCCCGCCAGCACAGTGCCCAGTAGGACCCCCCATCGCGGGTTCATGGCGTGAGCCAGGTCTATGGCCACCGCGGGCGCGAGCACGAAGACGGGGGGAGTGAGCGCGTCGCTCAAACCCATCCGCCACACTATGATCAGGACCAGTGAGCGAAACACCATGTAGATCAGCGCCACCAGCGTCGCGGCTCCGGGCCTGCGGAAGTAGCTGCCGGCTGCAAAGAGCACCAGCGCCGAGAGCGCGCCCGCCATCAGCGGGAACAGCAGGTAATCCTGGTTGTCCAGCTCGAAGTCCAGGTCCCCCAGGGCGAAGAGCGCGAGCGACAGTCCACCTCCGAACAGGAGGAGAGCCGCCCACTCGGCCCGAGATAAGCTCGCCGAGAGCATGCTTCCCCTCTCGACCCTGATATACGGGGACAGCGCCAGCAACATCCCGAGCACACCTACCCCGCCGCCCACTATGCCCATCAGGTGTGGTGGACTCCACACCGTGGGATCGAGCCCTATGGTGTTGTGCCAGGTGTTATCGATCGGGGCGGCTATTCCCTGTATGGTGGGGCCCAGGACGCCTATGCAGAACCCCAGAAAGACCCTCCTGTCTCGACCCCGCATCGTGAGGGCTCCTATCACCCCCACCAGCCAGGCCAGCGCCACGCCGGCGTACACCACCCGATGGGGCGGTATCCAAAAGGAGTCCCTGCCGTAGACCACGTGCCAGGTGACGTCCCAGTAGATGCCGCAGAGCGCCGTGAATAGCGCAGCGGCAGCCACGCCCGTCAGCGCCACGGGATGCAGTCGTAGGATATCCAACCTGGTGCGTGCCTGCGCGTGAGTGGCCATCCTGGCTGGATTGTAATACTTTCCCCTCTATATGTAAATAGATACGTCCATCTGTGGGCTATAATCGTATAATCTATGGGAGGTGAACCTTGTGGCACGTATTGCGTAGGCGCACGCTTATAAGAGGAAGGGTGGAGGAAGTCTTCCCGTTCTTTGCTGCGGCGGAGAACCTGGAGGCGATTACTCCTCCCTGGCTGAGCTTCGGCATACTCACACCTGTACCCATCGAGATGCGACAAGGCACGCTCATCGAGTACAGGCTGAAGCTGATGGGGATACCCATGCGCTGGTTGACTCGCATCAGCATCTGGGAGCCTCCCCACAGGTTCATCGACGAGCAACTGCGGGGGCCCTACCACAAATGGGTCCACGAGCACCGCTTCGAACCGCTGGACGGCTACACTCTGATGACTGACACCGTACGCTACAGGCTCCCGCTTAGTCCCTTGGGAGATCTAGCCTTCCCAATAGTGAGGTTCCAGCTCAACAAGATATTTGACTATCGCAGCGTCAAGATCCTGGAAATCGTAGAGGGCAAACTATAGTGCAAGAGAGATCTCAAACACATGCAGATAGGATCAGGAGGGCGGAGGAGGCTCGTAGGGAGCTAGAAGAGAGGATCACCGGTTCTCCATGGCGCCAGCGATATCACTTCATGCCGCCGGCTGGATGGATGAACGACCCTAACGGCCTCATCTACTACGGGGGTTACTACCACCTCTTCTACCAGCACAACCCCTTCGGGGCGCAGTGGGGGGCGATGCACTGGGGACACGCGCGCAGCAGGGACCTCCTACACTGGGAGCACCTGCCCATCGCCTTGGCGCCGAGTGAGCCCTACGACCTGCACGAGCGTGGAGGATGCTTTTCCGGCAGTGCGGTCGAGTCCGATGGGCTGCTGTACCTCTTCTACACGGGCTGTACCTTCGAAGATGGGCAGCTGCGGCAATCACAGTGCATGGCCTACAGCGATGATGGCGTGACATTCCACAAGTACCCTGGCAACCCCATCATTCCCGGGCCACCTCCCGATGGCTCGCCGGACTTCCGTGATCCCAAGGTGTGGCGACACGACGACAGCTGGTACATGGTGGTGGGATCCTGCAAGGACGGGCGTGGAAAGGCTCTGCTCTATAGGTCTGATGATCTGAGAAGATGGCGCTACGTGGGGGTGATGGCTGAGAGTGATGGCAGCCTGGGTACTATGTGGGAGTGCCCTGACGTCTTTCCCCTGGAGGATAGATGGGTGCTGCTGTTCTCTCCAATGGGTATGGGGGAGACTCGTGGTCTCTACCTGGTGGGCGATATCGACTATGAGCTGGGTAAGTTCATCCCTGATAGGATGGGGGAGGTCGACTGCGGTTTTGACTTCTACGCTCCCCAGTCGTTAGCTACTCCTGACGGCAGGCGCGTGCTGCTGGGCTGGGCCAACTCCTGGCCCTGGATGCCCTGGTTCTCCACGTTCGGCCCCACCGTCGAGAGCGGTTGGTGTGGGGCGATGGCGCTGCCCAGGGAGGTGCAGCTGAGGGCGGATAGTACCTTGCGCTTCCCACCATTGTCCGAGCTGTCAGGTCTTCGCCAGGAGCGCTTGTTCCACAGCAGTGTGCAGCTGGACCATGGGCAGTCCCTCGATCTGCCCCCGAGCGACGACAGCTGCATGGAGGTGGAGCTTGAGGTGGATTGGCCGGACGGGTGGGGAGAGCTGGAGATCGCCCTGCGAGCCTCACCGGATGGGGTCCACCGCACAGTGCTGCTGTGCGGTGCGGACGGAGCCGTGACGCTGGACCGGAGCCATGCTGATGGCTACCTGCGAGGCAGCAGGTGCGGCTGGCGGCGCCGCAGGGGCACCTTGAGGCTACACATATTCGTAGATGCCTCCAGCTTGGAGGTGTTCGTCGACCAGGGCGATTTGGTGCTCTCCACTAACCTGTATCCTCCGGAAGATGCCCGCCTTACGACCATCACGGCTCGGGAATCCAGGGCAGAGATTCGCAGATTAAGCGTTTGGAGAATGCAGCAGACATGGTGATGCCTTCCAGGAGCATCACCATGTCTGTTACCCTTCAGCTAGCTCCGGGGCAGGTATGAGGTCAAGGCCCTCCAGAAAGCTGCGAGATGGTCCTGCCAACCTCCACCAGTTTCAGGCATGCCGTTGGGGCCAAGTCCAAGAGCCTGCTGCAAGACCTCATGCAGGTGGGTGTTCTCATAGTTGCCTACAAGCCTGTCTGCATACGGACCGTAGGCGCTTACAGGCACGTCCACAGGAGTATGACCGGTAGTGGTCCAATCTGTCTTGAAGAGGTAGCTCGACTGCTTCGCTTTGAATGGACCATCCTCGCCCGAGATGTTGCCCTTTATCTCCCTGCCGTCCTCGTCTGGATACTTGGGGTCGTCTGGTCCCTCTAGCGTAAGGCCGCAGCACTCGTGATCACCGGTGACGATCACCAGCGTATCTCCCCTCTTCTTAGCGTAGTCAAGCGCCACGCCCACCGACTTGTCTAGCTCCTGCCCTGCCTTCATTAGCAGCTCGGAGTTGTTGTGGTGTCCCATCTCATCGATAGCTTCCTGCTCCACGAAGAGGAAGAAACCTTTGGGGTTCTGAGATAAGATCTCTATCGCTTTACGGGTCATCTCAGGCAGCGAGACGACCGGTGAGTATATCGCACCCTCACCCTCGGGCCTCTGCTGGAACATCTCCTCGTTGGCAAAAAGGCCCAGCAGCTTGGGGCCTTTGGCAGACATTAGCTCCTGACGATTGGTGACGTAGGTGTAGCCTAGGCGCCTGGCTTCCTGAACGAGGTTGCCTCGATCTCCCTTGCTACCCTCCTCCGGATCATCCTTTGGATGATCCGGAAAAGCTCCAGGGTCGCCCTTGGGGTACCAGTAGTCTTCGCCACCGCCGAGGATCACGTCCACCTTGGAGCTTTCCAGATACTGGCGAGCGATCTCACTCTGCTCATCGCGATCCTTGACGTGTGCGCCAAACGCTGCCGGAGAGGCGTCGGTCACCTGGCTGGTCGTCACAAGCCCCACCGACTTGCCCGCTCGCTTAGCCTCCTCCAAGATCGTGGGCCAAGGTTTGCCCTGGGCGTCCACGGCTATCGCGCCGTTATAGGTCTTGCGTCCTATGGCCCAAGCTGTGGCGCCAGCTGCCGAGTCCGTCACGAAAGTTTTCGGATCCACGGAGTTGGTGCTCATCATGCCCGTGTATGGGAGCTGGTCCATCGTGAGCCTGCCGTATGGGCCGACTGTCACCAGCTGGATAGCATCGCGCTGGGCGGCTCCCATGCCATCGCCCATCAGGAAGATCACGCTGCGAGCTCTCGCCGGCGAGCGATTCCCAGCGCCTCTGACGATAGCAAGCGGCACGCTCATCACCAACGCGATCGCGAGCAGGAGATATATAACCTTGGACCTCAAAGTCATATTACGACTCCTTTCTGCTTGTACCCAACTATGAGCCTTACTTCACCTGCATATGTTACCCCAGGGGTTTAACAGGGACTTTAGGGCTACATTAAGTCTGGATTTACATACCGCAGGCCACGGTAGGGACCATGGAGGCTTGGACTGTGGCTAGATCTGCTCGGCTTGTGGTGATATAAGGCTGGCAGTAAAGGAGCAATGTACAACCTTTGGTGTAGGATTACCACACGACTTACGATCTTTGAGCACATCAGGATCTTCCAGCTAGGGGGCTGCGAGCCGCCTATCCGATGTCCGCTAGCTAGCGGTAGTCACGGCGGTTGCAGTGGGTCGCGAGATAACCCTCCGGAGGTACAATAGCCCGGACACTCCCGAGATAAGCGATCCCACCAGTATGCCCACCTTGGCGTCGTCCAGCAGCCTCTGGTCGTCTCCGAATGCCAGTGTGGCTATGAAGAGGCTCATCGTGAAGCCTATGCCCCCCAGCCAGCCAGCACCGTATACCATCTTCCAGCTGGTATCTTCCGGAAGGTCTGCCAACCCAAGATGGGCGCTTGCCCAGCTTGCGGTGAATATCCCTATCTGCTTGCCCAATACCAGGCCGGCTATCACACCTAGAGTCACAGGGCTAAAGAGGTCGATCTGGCCTCCGAGGTGCACCCCCGCGTTGGCCAGCGCGAACACGGGCATGATCGCGAACGCTACCCACGGATGCAGCATGTGGTCCAGCCGCTGCATTGGGGTCTGGGCACTCTCGGCCAATGCCTGGATCTCACGGATCGCGGCCTGTTGACCGGCGTTGGTCAGGATGCTCTCGCCCTCCTCGCCAGCGGCATCGAATTCCTCGAGCAGCTCCTGCGCGCGATCCAGGAACTCCTTAGTGTCCACCCGCGTCCTCGCGGGGATCGTCAGCGCCACGAGTACTCCTGAGATGGAGGCGTGTACCCCCGACTGCAGGAAGGCCACCCACATGGCCAGCCCCAACAGCGCATAGGGTATGGGATGGCGCACATGCAGGGCGTTGCACGCCACGAGCATCAGGAACACTACACCGGCAAATAGCAGGGCGCGCAGGGATGTGTCCTCTGTGTAGAAAAGGGCGATCACTAGCACCGCCCCGATATCGTCGACTATGGCCAGTGCCGTCAGGAACACCTTCAGCGCGTTGGGGATGCGGCTGCCCAGCAGAGAGAGCACGCCCAGTGCGAACGCGATGTCCGTGGCCATAGGGATGCCCCAACCGTGCGAGCCCTCACCGCCCCAGTTGAAGAGGGTGTAGATCGCAGCTGGCACGAGCATACCGCCGACGGCAGCGGCAATGGGGAGCGAGGCCTGCCGTAAGCTGGAGAGCTCGCCCACCAGCAGCTCGCGCTTGATCTCTAGCCCCACGACGAAGAAGAAGAGCGCCATCAGGCCGTCGTTGATCCAATGGAGCAGGTCGAGCGAGATCTGGTAACTACCAAGCCCCACAGCCAACTCGGTGTGCCAGAAGGCGTCGTAGGTGTGTCCCCAGGGGGAGTTGGCCCACAGCAGCGCGATCACGGTACAGGCTATCAACAGGATACCACTCGAGCTCTGGGCTCCCATGAAGGCCAGCAGAGGGTATAGTAGTTTCCGTATGGGTTGCTCTCGCTGCACGAAGCCTTCAGAGGCTGCCTGTCCCATCGCCTTCTCCTGGGGTTTGCGGTGCTTCTGGAGTTACGATCGCTCCATGATTTCTTTCTGATAAAGCCATCATATAGCATGGTGATGATGGGGGTCAAATTTGCCTTTGAGGGGCGTTTCGTAGTACAACAGAAGCCGGATTAATTACTTAACAGGAGAAAGCTATGCCAGGGATAGGCCATAAGGTGTGGGCCGTGCCAGATGGGTACATTCCTTCCTGGAGCCATGGTCCCGAGCCCGACATGGTGAGCCACGAGGCGGTGTGCGTTCTCAATACTGGCGATGAGGACGCGCAACTTGAGCTCACAGTCTACTTCTCGGACCGAGAGCCGGTTGGTCCTTACCGGATCGTGGTGCCCGCAAGGCGTACGATTCACCTCCGCCTTAACGATCTGCAAGAGCCCGAGCCCATACCTGTGGGCAAGGAGTACGCACTGGTAGTGCGCTCGGATGTCCCGGTGGTGGTACAGCACTCGCGGCTGGACACTAGGCAGGCCGAGAACACGCTCATGACCACTATGGCTTTCCCAGTACCTGAGTAGTCCTCATATGCAGGCTGATGGGAGGGGCAAGATGAACGCAGAGCTAGCGGAGCGCCACAGGCTGGTAGCTATCGTCACAGGTGCCGCTAGGGGGATAGGTCGGAGCATCAGCGTCACCCTGGCCAGCGAGGGCTACGACCTGGTGCTGGTGGACCTGGACGAGCCTTATGAGACCTCCGAGGAGGTGGAGGACGCAGGAGGCAGAGCGGTGTCCGTGGTGGGGGATGTGGCCCTTGTGGATACTGCCATCCGAGCGCTGAGAGCTTGCCTGGAGAGCTATGGCTGGGTGGATGGCTTGGTCAACAACGCTGGCATCAGCTGCATCCGACGCGCCGAGGAGACCTCTCTGGATGAGTGGGAGCGCGTGCTCGCCGTGAACCTCACGGGGCCCTTCCTGATGTGCCGTGAGGTTGGCAGAGAGATGCTGCGTCGAGGCGATGGCAGCATAGTGAACGTAGCCTCCGTCGCCGGCATCCTGGGCATCTCGGAGCGAGTGGCCTACAACGCCAGCAAGCACGGGCTGGTGGGCCTCACCCGCACACTCGCCGCGGAGTGGGGAGGCCGCGGAGTGAGAGTCAACGCCGTCTGCCCCGGCTGGGTTAAGACCGGTATGGACGAGCGCGACCAGCTCACTGCGGGCTATACAGACGCAGATATCGAGAGCCGCGTGCCCATGGGGAGGTTTGCCCGGTCGGAGGACGTGGCGCAGGCGGTGGCTTTCCTGCTGGATCCCAAGCGCAGTGGCTTCATTAATGGAGTCTGCCTGCCGGTTGATGGAGGCTGGCACAGCGACGGCAGCTGGGACAGCCTCCGTCTAAGATCCCGCCGACCTTAGGACTACACCGATACCCCGAGGGGCCCACGTGCTATCTGGAAACTTAGCACGCCCAGCCTGCGAACCAGGGGCGTATAATCTCCCGAGGCTGTCCGAGATAGAATCTCTACGAGTTGATTCGACCACTCGGCGGAGTCTCCCTCGAGCACTAGGTCTACATCCCGCCGCAGCTGGGGGAGGTTGCTGGCCTGCAGGACCGGCACCAGCGGGTGCCCGGTGATACTCCTTCTGGCAGGGCACGCCAGGACCAAGCTGGCGCTGCACGCCGCCATGCCGGCTAGGGTCTCGGACCAATCGCGCGAGAGCGCCTCCATCACATACACGCCGGGAGTGTTGGGCCTATGTCCGAACTCTAGCGTGGGCTCTCGAGAGAACTCCCATGCGAGAGGAGATGTGTGAGGTATGACTACCCTACCCCCGTCTCCTGCCAGCGTGGCCGCCAATTGGGAGAGCGTGAGCAGCATCTGTGGGTCCGTAGCTTCTGTCCACAAGCCCAAGCACAGCTCCGCGAGGCTGCCCTCCTCCCTCTCGATCGGCCGACAGCTCTCGAGCTGTCGGCGAAACCAGAGCTCTATCTTGTCGAGCACCCGTCGCATACCGCCGTCCAGCTGTACGCTCGCCCAGCCGTAGGTGTCGGGGTCTATGCCCAGGCGCTCGAGCTGCGGCCTCATGTAGCCGTTGTGCGTCTTCTCACAGCCATGCTCCAGGAGCAGGGCCATCGATACCGCTGGATGCAGTAGGTGGTTGATCATCAGCTGGGTGTAGAGCTCCTGGGAGTGGCCGGAGGAGACTCCGCAGCCTTCGGTGTGGGGGAGCGATACGAAGCGCGATATGACCTCCGGCCTAGAGTGCTGCGCGTTCAGCCGCTCGGCTCCAAGCCTGGCCACTTGGCTGGCGCAAAGGCTGGTGGGTAGCACCAAGCCAACCCTCTCGATATTGGCTCCCCTCGGCCCCCTGTACAGCCGCGCAGTCAGATCCAGTCGGGCGCTGGGCGTTGACCTAGGAACTACTGGCCTGTTCGGAAGCCGCTTGATGACCTGCCTAGGATCGACTATTTGTGTCTGGCGCCAGTTCCGCCAGATGGAGACTTGGGAGTGTCCGGCGCGCTCGCCCTTGGTGCGCTCCCCTGACGCTGCACGCAGGAGCAGCGCAAACGCCTCGAGCGCGAGATCATGCATCCCCTCTCCGTCGAGGTACCTGCCGGCGTTGAAGTCCATCTCCTCCGAAAGCAGGTTGTAGCGGCCAGTAGTAGTCACGACCTTGATCGTGGGCACGAATGGGAAGTTGGTCACCGAGCCATTGCCTGTAGTGAAGGCGATCATATTGCAGCCTGCAGCTACCTGTCCGGCCACGCTCTCCAGGTCGTTGCCGGGACTGTCCATGAAGTAGTACCCTGGCATAACCATTCGCTCGGCGTAGTCTATAACGTAGTCCAGCAGCTGCTCGGCCGGCTTCTTCATCGCCGCCCCCAGCGACTTCAGCGTGATGTTGTAAAGTCCCCTCAAAACGTTCCCGCCCGAAGGGTTGCTCTCGGGTGTGTGCCCGTGCCAGGAGAGCAGTTGCTTGAACCTGTCGATCACCTCCAGGAAGCGCTCGGCAGTCTCTCTGCTGCGCACGCGCTGGAGGATGTGTGCCTCGGCGCCCATCAGCTCGTCGGTCTCCGCCAGGTTGGCGCTGCCGCCCCAAGCCACCAGCTCGCGGGCGACCAGCCCCACCAGCGGGTTGGCCGAGATTCCCGAGAAGGCGTCCGATCCCCCGCACTGCAACCCCAGGCGGAGGTGCTCCAGGGATGACCTCACCCTCTCGCTCCGCCAAGCACCGCTTTCCAGGATCCTCATCACCTCTCCTTCAGCGAGCCGCATCTTCTCCTCGAGGTCGGCGTCCACGGTCAGCCATACATGTGGAACGTAAGCCAATGGGTAGCCGTGTGTCTCCATGTAATGTCTTAGCAGTGTGTTATCCACCGGTCCCATACCATCGTCCACGCACAGCACGGCCCCAACGTTGGGGTGCACGATGAAGCCGGCGAGCGTGCGCAGCAACAGCTCGAGGTTATTGGGGGGCACGTCCTCACCGCCCTCGGTATGGTCCACCGCCACCACCCCGTCCAGACCCTCTACGCCCTCGGCCAGGTGGTGCGTGCTCCTCTCTAGAGCCCGCACTATGCCGGCGACACGCGAGTTGGTCGCTAGCAGCACTACATAGTTGCGCGTGCCAACGCCACGACCCCCCTCGCGGGGGTAGCCCATGAAAGTCGGCGGGGCCTCCGCGCGGTACAGCCTAATCGGCGTGCCCAGCCCATCAGTGATCATCTCGGTAGCATCGAGTTGGAAGGGGACGATCGGCTGATTTTCGAAGTTCGCCTGCCGTGCGACCCCCCGCACACCATGCTCCTCCAGCACCTCCAACACCCTAGGCGAGCACAAGTGCTCACCAGGCAGGACGTCCTTCGTGGCTACTCCAAACGGCCATCTCCAGGAGTGGATGCTCTGACCAGTGCGTATCGTACGGACGGCGAACCTATGCCCTTCAGGGATGAAGCTGCGGATGGTGAAGGATCCATCCCTATGCCGCACCTGCGTGCCGGGCGGCAGGTCCCGTACGGCGACGGCGGCCTCGTCGCTGGGTGCGGGTAAGCGGGCTATGTCATCTAGATCTACGTAGCGCATCGACCTTCCTTTAGAATCGCTGTTGTGTGTTCGATATCAAATAGGATAGCATCTCTTTGAGTACCCTCGCGGTTACAAGAAAGCACTTGTGGAGGTGGATGGTGGTCTCAACTAGGTTGCTGCTTGACACGGATATAGGGACCGACGTGGACGATTGCCTGGCGCTGGCGCTCATTCTCAAGTCACCCGAGATCCAGCTTGAAGGTGTCACCTGCGTGTACGGCGATGTGGAGCTGCGAGCGCGTATGGTGCTCAAGATGCTCCAGCTTGCTGGCAGGAAGGATGTTCCCGTGTGCATGGGTTCGCGTAAGCCGCTGCTTGGGCTGCGCCCTGTTTACTGGGCGGGACACGAGGGCAAGGGGATGCTCGAGCCTGGGGACGAGGCCCTGGCACCCTCGCAAGAGCACGCGGCGGACTTTATAGCGCGGACCGTGATAGAGAATCCCGGGCAGATACATCTGCTGGCTATAGGCCCGCTTACTAACGTAGCGCTCGCCTTCCTGCGGGAGCCACGGTTGGCGGATAACCTTGCTGGCCTCACCGTCATGGCCGGCGCAATCCGTGGCAGGGGTGGCTTCGATCTGCCGTACGTCGAGCACAACGTGCGCTCGGATCCGGAGGCGGCCCATATAGTGTTCTCGTCGGGTGTCAGGGTACGCATGGTGCCGCTCGATGTGACCATGCGGGTGGCGATCCGTCGCCACGGGGTGGACCGCATCAGGCAGGGAGGCACACCTTTTCATGAGCTCGTCGCCCGCCAGGTGGAACTTTATCCCCATTTCGCCGAGCACGGCTTTACCTACCTGCACGATCCCCTCGCAGCGGCATCGATCGTGCGTCCAGAGCTGCTGGCGTTCGAGTCCCTCCACATCGACGTCGAGCTTGTGGGCAGCTATACCGCTGGCGCGACGCTCGCGAGACAGGAGTCGGACGCCCTCATCAATGCCGACGTGGCGCTGGCGGTGGATGCCCCCGCCTTTGAATCCTTCCTTGTAGAGCGCTTGAGCTGCTAGGGGGCTCATCTCCTACCCTTCACGGAGCGTGATCCGCAAGGCGTACGCGTGATTGCAGGGCCTGTGGGAGGGCATCCACACCCGCAATCCCGCGTCGTCCTGCGTCCACTTCAGATCCCCCGTACTCCCCAACAGCTCCACCCTAACTATCCGCTCTGTCGGCAGCTCTTTGGGCTCCAAGGTGCTTATCACGGCCTCGCCTTCCGGCCAGCCGAGCAGGATGGCGTACAGCCTGCCGGGGCGTGTGGTGAACCTGATGTCTTGGGCTGTGAACGGCCGCCGTTTGGTGTCGCTGAACTGCCCCTCCACCACCTGCGTCGGGCCTTCGCCGTAGCGACGCCAGGGCCTGGTCTCGTAGATGGCCTCGCCGTT
This sequence comes from Thermobaculum sp. T2p, assembly GCF_059335935.1. NCBI lineage: Bacteria > Bacillati > Chloroflexota > Chloroflexia > Thermobaculales (SeqCode) > Thermobaculaceae (SeqCode) > Thermobaculum (SeqCode) > Thermobaculum sp. T2p. The sequence goes on along the minus strand of NZ_JANZYQ010000015.1, from coordinate 79,350 downwards.
GACCTGCAGCCACCTGCCTATCTCGCGCAGTATCTCCTGCTCCTCCTCCGGGATGGTGCCGTCTGGCTTGGGTCCCACGTTTAGGAGGAGCGCCCCGTTCTTGCTGACGATATCCACCAGGTCTCCGATAATATGAGTGGGGGTCTTGTACTCCTGCTGTTGCACGTAGCCCCAAGAGTTGTTGGAGATGGAGGTGTCGGTCTGCCAAAAGAAGGGCTTAAGATCTCCTAGCTGTCCTCGCTCGATGTCCAGTACGGCGGTGCCCGGCGGGAACGCGTCATGCTTGTAGTTGATGGCTACTCCAAGCCCCCACTCCTCGCCTCGGTTGTAGTAATGGGCAGCGAACCGCTGCAGGTACTGCTTGAACACCGGCTGCTCGATCCACCAATCGAACCAGAAGAGTTGGGGGCGGTAGCGGTCGACCAGCTCGATGCAGCGCGCCAGCCAGTCCTCAAGAAACTCTTCATTGGGCTGGGTGTCCTCGGGCTGAGCTGGGCCATAGAGGTCAGCGTAAGCGGGGTCGCGCACGTCGGAATCGAACTCGGTGCCTGGGTGGAAGAACCACCAGTGCTCCGCCCTGTGGCTGGAGAGCCCGAAAACGAGGCCGCGCTCTCGAGCGGCCTCGGCGATCTCGCCCACTACGTCCCTGCGGGGGCCCATACGTGCAGCGTGCCATCGGCTGCGCTCGGTAGCGTACATGGCGAAGCCATCGTGGTGCTCGGCCACGGGCACCACGTAGCGGGCACCGGCCTCCGAGAAGAGGGCGATCCACTCCCGGGCGTCGAAGCGCTCTCCCCCAAACATCAGGATGAAGTCCTTGTACCCAAACTCTGACTGCGGGCCATAGGTGGTCACGTGATGTTCGAACTCGGGCGTGCCTTGCCTGTACATGTTGCGTGGGTACCACTCGTTACCGAAGGCCGGCACGCTATAGACCCCCCAGTGGATGAATATACCGAACTTGGCATCCAGGTACCACTTAGGTACCTCCCATTGCGCCAACGACTCCCAACTTGCCTCGTACCTTTTGCCCTTTATCACCTCTCTCCTCCTAACGATGTTTGCTTCTTCAGGCTCACTTGCATCCTCTCCCTTGTGACCCCTCCTGGAGGCTCCGCTGCAGGCTATAACAGCCGCGGCCAGCAGCTGTGCTCCAGCTGTCAGCAGCTGCCGGCGGGATACCCTCAGGCGTTGCACGGACGCTGACTCTCCAGGTAGCGTAGTGACCGGGCGATCGATTGCTGGATGTGCACGTCGTCCCAATCCTCGGTACCATGGTACACCAGTACCCAGGGAGCTTCTGGGCAGTACCTGCAGGCCATCTCCATCAGTCGCCTGAAGTCCACGGCGCCTCCCCCACCCGGTATCTGGCTATCAGCTCTGTGCCACCATATATCTTCTACGGTCTCTCTGGTAGCACCTATCTCCATGTCCCACATGTACACCACTCCTATCGCCTCGCCCAGCCGGATGAGCGCCTGCTCATAGAGCTCTCCCGCCACGTAGAGATGTGGGGGCGCCAGGCATATACGTGCGGCGGGGTGCTGCAGCGCTTCCAGCAGAGCCTCCATCTCATCCACCGTCTCCAGCGTATCGAGGTGGTTCTCGAAGGCTAACTTCAACCCTAGGTCATGAGCTAGATCCAACCAGTGCTGTAGCTTCTCCAGCTGCCAGGTGCCGGGCCTCTTTGGCGTTCTGCCCCCCATCACTGCGTAGCGAGCCCCTATCTCTGCTGCGAACCTGAGCTTGGCCTCCACCGGCTCGCTGTCGAATACCGATACCACGGTTGCCTTGAGCCCGTACGCCTCAAGCTCGCTCCTGACCTCTTGCGGGGTATCCTTCTCAGGATCGAAGTGGTGAGCAAAGCGCGGGACCGACCACAAGTCCACCTCCTCGATTCCAAGCTCCGCGATCAGGGACAAAACCTCTCCTCTCCGCCTCTTGCCGTACATAAGCGTGGCTACCGTGACTGGCTGCCTCGAGAGCAGATGGCTCTTGAGGCGCGTGTTAGTGCTTCTGCCTAGCTGGGGTGGAAGCTGCCTGGGGTTCGCGCTCCGGCCAGTTAGCATCGACCTCATCGCCGCATCTATCACCCTATGGGCATCGATAGCGCTTGCGATGTCAGCTGCATGCCGCTGTTGCTCACCGCGGATCACCTTGGCCAGCTCCTCGTACAGGGCTTGCGTCATATAGGCATCCTGATCGAACGCCCTTGCTTGCACCTCCTCGATACTACCATCCAGGAACTGCGCACGAGCACTGTGACCGTGAACGAACCTAGCCCAGCCGCGTGACCCTAGGACATCGAGCTTGTACTCTAGCCAGAAGGTGCCTGCTTGCTCGGGTACATCCGGCGCATGTGCTCCCAGATGGAGCATAGCCCTGATGTTCCCGGGATAGCTTAGCTCCATGATGGTATCCTCAGGCTCCGAATGGGCCGGGCACCACTGGTTCCTCTCCGGATCTAGGCTTACGGGGCCCTCGCAGAATGCCCTGACCTCGAGAGGTATTGCACCTAGCATCCAGTTGAGCATATGTATGAAGTGCGTGCCTTGTGCGGACACCCCGCCCTTGGTGGTGCCCACGAGTGTGTGCAGGGTGCCCAATCTTCCTTCCCGTATCCATCTGGCCACGGCAGCTATCTCATCTGCCCAAAGGGTCTCGTGACACACAGTTATGAAGGTGCCTGCTTGCCTTGCGGCCTGCTGGATCTCTAAAGCCTCCTGCAGGGTATTAGCCAGGGGTTTCTCTACCAGCAAGGACTTCGGAGCATGCTGCAATATCTCCCTTATGATGGCCAAGCGCAGCGTTGGTGGCGTGATGCAAGAGATATGCTCGGGCCCTTCGTGCTCGATAGCTTGGTGCAGCGACGTGTAGTACCTAGATATGCCGTATGTTTGGGCTGTACGCTGTGCCTTTTCGATATCTACATCGCATACCGCCACGAGATCGAAGTTATCGCTTTGCGCCAAGGCTCTAGCGTGAGCTTGTCCGCGTGCGCCACAACCGATGAGCAGAGACCTGACGGGCTGCAAGGCACCACCTCCTAGAATGGATTTACACCTTACTATTGACAGCGAACTTGAACCTGATTATACTCTGACTCAACCATAAATTGAATACAAAATACAAAATTCATAGAATAGGGTCCGGATTGTATGGCTACTCTAAGTGGCAAATATGAATCAAACGAGGTTGATGCCGAAAGGCGTAGGGCTGTTGAGGAGATGTTTGACTTGCTGTGGGGACGGAATGGGAAGACGTACCTCCCCACGGCCGTGGACCATGCCTATCAGATGATATGGATCAAGCTTATAGGTGGTGAGAAGCGGTACGGCGAGAGACTCTCGGATGTAGATCTTGCGGCCGAGCTGGGCCTCAGCAGGACCCCGGTTCGCCAGGCATTGCACCGCCTTGCTCAGGACGGGTTGGTTAAGTTCGATCCCCGTAGAGGGTTCTCGGTTAGGGAGTTCACCGCTCGGGATATAAGGGAGATATTTGAGGTCCGTGCCGCACTGGAAGTGCTCGCTCTGCGGCTGGGAGCGCGTAAGCTCGAGAGGCCGCAGCTCAAGTTTGAGTTGGCTCAGCTGGAGTACGTGCGTGCCCACATGGACCAAAACCCAATATATCTGTTCCTTCAGAACGACCTGCGGATGCACAACATGATCATACGGGCATCGGGCAACTCGCGGCTGATCCAGATACTGGCCACTATACGTAGCCAGCACGGGCTGTTCCAGTTCCGAGACAGCTTCTATCCAGGGAGGATCCTCAGAGCGCTGGAGGATCATGAGCGGATACTCCTCTGCTTGCTTGAGGGTGATCTCGTGCAGGCGGAGGAGCAGCTAGCCCAACACATCAGGAACTCTATGGAGGGCATTCTAGTGGATCTCTTTGGAGAAGGGGGTGATGTATGAGCCCATCGGCTTGTCCATGGTGATAGTCTCTCCTTTCACGACTATGTGCAGCAAAGCAGGAGGAAAGTGATGGCTGGAGAAGCAGGTAAGGAGTTCCTAAGGGAGCTCGAGAAAGAGATGACGGCAAGAGGCTATTCCAGAAGGGATTTCCTCAAGGTGGTGAGTGCTATGGGCGCATCGGCCTTCCTCGCGGCCTGTGGGGCCCAACGCAGGCCACAGACGGAGGAGGGCATGGCTGCGGCGGGTACTCCTGTTGCTGGCAACACGCCGACCACGGCCCCCTCAGCAGCACAGCCCACCCCTCAGGTGAAGATGGAATGGCCGTCGGCAGAGGCGCTGGGATTGAAGTGGCCCAAGACCGCTGTCCCCGAACCTAAATCCAAGGTCGAGATCAGCGTGGCTCACGCTTGGGATGCTGTGTTCTGGACAAGGCAGGTGGAGTTTGACAAGCTCTTCATGCAGCGCCATCCGAACATAGTGGTCAAGGCCGAGAACACTCCCTGGGGAGACTTCCTCCAGAAGTACGTGGCTCAGGCTGCGGGCGGCACGATGCCGGATGTGATGTACGTACACTTCTCTTGGGCGCAGCAGCTCATACAGCAAGGAGCCATTATCCCGCTGGATGACTTCATAGCTCAGCAGGACGATTTCAACATAGATGATTTCACCAAGCCTTCGCTCGTGTCTTACAGGAAGGACGGTAAACTCTACTGCGTGCCCTACGATGAGGGACCAGGTATCCTCTACTACAATAAGGATATATTTGATAAGGCTAAGATAGATTACCCCTCGGACGACTGGACGCTACAGGACCTGAAAGAGGTAGCTATCAAGCTTACCCAAGGTGAGGGTCCGAAGAAGCAGTTCGGATTCGCCAATACGCCATCGCCCGGTGATGCTACGATGGCTCCCGCTTACTTATTCCCATTCGGTGCTCAGTACGTGAGCGAGCCCAATGAGGACAAGTGCCTGATAACCCAACCGGTGGCGATCGACACGATGGAGTGGTGGATGGAGCTCAGGCTCAAGTACGGAGCTACACCCAGCCCAGCTGATCTGGAGACTCTTACCTGGCCAGCAATCCAATTTGGTCGTATCGCTATGCAGCTTGATGGTTCCTGGGCCACACCGGTGATCAACGCCAACGCCAAGTTCAAGTGGGACGTGGCCAAGTGGCCGAAGGGGCCGAAGAAGCACTCTACTTTCAGTGCAGGCAGCGGCTACGCCATAACCAAGGACAGCAAGAACACCGATGCTGCCTGGATATATCTCAATGAGTACCTGTCCACGGCCGGGCAGATCTTCATGTGGGCCAGTACGGGCAGGGGTAGCCCGGCGCGCAACTCCGCCTGGCCTGCGTATCTGAGCTCCAAGTACGCCCCTCCTAGTGCCAAGATCATCCAGGAGTCATTGAACGAGTTTGCTAGCCATGCGATCCTTGATAAGCCTACCGCCGCGCAGGTCACACAGAGGGCTGGGGCCGTCTGGGATAGGGTCATCAACGGCAAGTTGAGCGTGAGAGAAGGGCTGTCCCAGGTGTGCAGGGAGATATCGCCTATCCTTGCCCGGAACCGGGAGTAGCGGAGAGTTGCGATGCAGATAGCCTTGGGACGTGGACTGACCTTTCGCAGGCATAAGAGCACGATGAGTAAGTCTGCCAGGCGTGAGGAACTGGAGTTCTACTTGTTCATATCTCCCTGGTTGATAGGTTTTCTCCTGTTTGGAGCTGGCCCCATCGTGGCTTCTGCGCTCATCAGCTTCACCGACTGGTCGCTGCTCTCATCCCCTCATTGGATAGGGATCGAGAACTACCGTCGCCTCTTACAAGACCCGCTATTCTACAAAGCGCTGGTCAACACGATCTACTTCGGTGCGGGCAGCGTGATCCTCGGGGTGATAGTCAGCTTCCTGCTGGCGCTGCTGCTTAATCAGAAGGTGTGGGGGATGCCTTTGTTCCGCACCATCTTCTACCTGCCGTCCGTTGTGGCAGGTATCGCCACAGCGCTGCTGTGGGTTAATATATTCCACCCGGACTTCGGAATGATCAACTACGTGCTTGGGCTGTTCGGCATCCAGGGACCGGGCTGGCTGCAATCGGAGGAGTGGGTGATTCCCGCCCTGATCATCATGAGCGTGTGGGGTGCCGGTAACACGATGGTGATCTACCTGGCGGGATTGCAGAACATACCAGAGCATCTCTATGAGGCTGCAGCCATCGACGGGGCCGGCGCTTGGTCCAAGTTCTGGCATGTGACCGTCCCAATGATATCACCAGTGATCTTCTTCAACCTGGTTACTGGTTTCATCGCGTCTCTGCAGGCATTCGTGCTCATCCTGGTGATGACCAATGGGGGACCAGCGGATGCCTCGCTCGTCTACGGGCTTTACATCTATCGGCAGGCATTCGAGTACTTCGATATGGGTTACGCTTCAGCGCTTGCCTGGGTGCTCTTTGTCCTAATAATTCTCATCACCGCCCTGCAGTTCAAGTTCGCTCAGCGATGGGTGTACTACGAGGGCGATATCAGGGGGTAAGCTAATATGAGGACCGAAGTTCAGGTAACTCCTTCTGGGAGGGTCATAGCCAGGAGAACGGCACTCAGCAGTGTGCGGTTGACGAGGCGTCTGCATCGCATCCTCATATATGTGCTGCTGATCCTTGGGTCGATCTTCTACGTTCTCCCGTTTATGTGGATGATCAGCACCTCCCTCAAGCCGTCGCAGGAGGTCTTCACCTTCCCACCTCAGTTCTTGCCCACCCATTTCCAGTGGCGCAACTACATCGAGGGCTGGACGGCGCTGCCTTTCAACACTTTCCTGAAGAACTCCCTGATCGTGACTTGCTCCAACGTGGTCGGCAACCTGATCTCGTGCTGCCTGGTGGCGTACGGCTTTGCACGCCTGAGGGCGCGTGGCAAGGGATTGCTCTTCCTCATGGTGCTGGCAACCCTCATGATACCGCGCGAGGTGACGATAGTGCCGACATTTATTCTCTTCAGCAAGCTGCACTTGGTGAACACCCTGTGGCCGCTGATCCTGCCGGCTTGGTTCGGCTACCCCTTCTTTATCTTCTTGCTGCGCCAGTTTTTCATGGGTATACCCTTGGATCTGGATGACGCAGCCCGTATAGACGGAGCCTCAAACCTGCGGATACTCACGCACATTATCCTGCCTTTGTCCAAGCCGGCGTTGGCCACGGTCGCCATATTTGCTTTCGTCGGTAACTGGAACAACCTGCTCGATCCGTTGATCTACCTGCGTTCGACCGAGAAGTTCACGCTGGCGATCGGGTTAAACCTCTTCCGGGGCCAGTACTTTACGCAGTATAACCAGCTCATGGCCGTATCCATACTGACCTTGCTGCCTATACTGGTCATCTTCTTTGTAGCGCAGAAGTACTTCATTCAGGGCATCACGCTCACTGGCATGGGAGGGCGCTAACAATCTTAGTCCGTGGAGGATGCACCTATGGGGAACCTGGAATTGCCCTACAGGCAGGTACACCTGGACTTTCATACATCTGCTGCGTGCGAAGATGTGGGCAGGGACTTCGATCCCGAAGAGTTCGTGCGCACCCTCAAGATGGGCCAGGTAGAGTCCATCACGATATTTGGCAAGTGTCACCACGGCTTCTCTTACTATCCCACGCAGGTGGGAACCCAGCACCCAAACTTGGGGTTCGACCTGATGGGCGAGCAGATCAGGGCATTACATGAGGCTGGCATCCGGGCTCCCATCTATGTGAGCATCATGTGGGATGATCTGGCTGGCGAGCAGCATCCCGAGTGGGTAGTGGTAGACAGGGAGGGCAGGATGGTGATGCGGCCGCCGCTGACCAACTATTCGCCGCTGGAAGGTAAGATGGGGTGGACCACCTTGGACGTCTCCTCCGGCTACGGGGACTACGTGGTATCCCAGATAACGGAGATCTGCGACAGGTATCCGGTCGATGGTTTCTTTTTCGACATATGCTTTCCTATCTCCAACTATTCACCTTGGGGGCAAGCCAAGATGCGTGCTGCAGGGGTCGACTTAGCTGATGAAGGTGAGGTCTCGAGATACGCCTGGAACAGGTTGTGCGAGTTCTTCGAGCGCGTATCCTCGTTGGTGCGTTCCAAGGCGCCAAATGCTACTATCTTCTACAACGGTACTGTGTCTCCGCACCTAGCTAAGGTACTTAGATACCAGACGCATGTGGAGATAGAGAGCCTGCCGACATCAGGGCTTTGGGGATACCTACACTATCCGGTGGCTGCAAGGCACGCTAGATCTTTGGGCACGCAGTTCCTGGGCATGACGGGTAGGTTCCACAAGGCTTGGGCTGATTTCGGAGGACTCAAGACGCGCAATCAACTAGACTATGAGTGCGGAGTTATCCTCTCTGCCGGTGGCCGTATATCCGTGGGGGATCAGCTGCATCCCAGTGGCAGGCTCGACCCTGCGGTCTACAGGCTTCTTGGCCATTCTTTCGGGAGGGTGGCTGCGCTCGAGCCTTGGCTGCGTGGCGCTAGCCCCTTGGTGGAGGTGGGGGTAGTTCTGGGCCATGACCCTGGATCTCCGATGCGCTACTCCCAGGGCGTGGAGGGGGCGGCGCAGATGCTGCTGGAGAGCGGCGTGCAGTTCGATATCGTTGATCCCTCCTGTGTGGACCTGACGAGTTATCGCCTACTTATCCTGCCTGAGGACGTGGTGGTGGATGAGCAGCTTCGACAGATGCTGCAAAGCTACATCGAGAGCGGGGGAATGCTCGTCACCGCTGCTCCCCAGCAGTTGCCCTCTCTGCCAATCAGTGCCTTGGAGCAGGCCCCTACAACCCCTTCCTACTTTAGGGTAGGCGAGGATCTAGCAAGGGGTACGGAGCTTGACACCGACTATGACTACGTTTTTTATGATACGGCCTACGTGGTCAGGTCTCAGGAAGGTGTTAGGACAAGCGGTGACCTGCGTCGGGCCTTGTTCAACAGAACTTGGGAGCACTTCACCAGCCATGCGCATGCTCCCGTGGGAAAGTCCTTGGATAGCCCGCTGGTCATTTGGGGAGACCGTGTGTTGTACTTTGCTGCGCCCTTATTTGGTGCCTACCGCCGCCATGATTACTGGGCCTACAAGGCGGTGGTGATGAACGCCCTTGCCGCCTATCTACCGAATCCCGTTTTGAAGTATCAGGGTCCTGGCTGGGTGGAAGCATCGCTTCACCAGCAGGAAGCGGCGGGCATCTCCCGGAGGATAGTGCACCTTGTGGCCTATACTCCCAGGAGGACCATGCAACCCATACCACACGTGGACCAGGGGGCTAAGGTGACCGGGATACGCTTGGGCGTGCGCAGCGATGGCGTCCATCTCCGGAGGGCTTACCTTGCGCCGGAGGGCGGTGAGCTAGAATGGCGGCAGGAGGGCGATTACGCTTGGGTTGAAGTTCCTCACGTGGGAGCCCACACGGTAGTGGTGTTGGAGTACTAGCTGCATGCCCATCCCCTCGAAGACCTAAGTGGGGACAGAGGCGCATACATACGCCTCTGTCCCCTTACGCCGTCATCGATTAAAGTAAGGAGATGGGTCGATCGGCCTGAGCCCCGCCTCGATCTGCCCCCTGTAGGGTTCCAGGAAGGGCGGCAGCGACAGCCTCTCACCTAGGTGGTCGGGGTCCTCGTCTGCCGCAAAGCCGGGGCCATCGGTGGCTATCTCGAAAAGTACTCCCTCAGGCTCTCGGAAGTAGATGGACTTGAAGTAGAATCGGTCGATGATAGGAGTCACCCCCAACCCTTCGCTTGCCACCCTGTTGCGCCACCGACGATGCTCCTCGTCGTTGGGCGTGCGGAACGCCACGTGGTGAACCCCACCGATGCCGAGCCTGCCGCTAGGCATCTCCGGTCGTTCCTCCACGTGTACCTCGGCGCCGGGGCCTCCCGGCCCGGTCTCGTACACGTACACCTTGCGGGACGGTGCCTCCGGCAGGGTGTACTCGCCCTTCTTCCGAAAGCCCATGATATCCACCAAGGTCCTCTCGGTGGGCAGTAGGCTGTCGACCGTGAGGGCCACGGAGTGCACCCCCTTGATCGCCCGCTCTGGGGGCACCCGGCTCTCGCGCCACGGGATCCCTCCAGGCAGCCCCCCGTCCTCGACCAGCTCCAGGTGCTGCCCCTCCGGATCCTTGAAGGGTAGCACGCATACGCCATCCCTCTCCTCCAGCTTGCCGGGTTGGATGCCGAAGCCCCTCAGCCAGTCCGCCCACCACTCCAGCGCCTCGCGATCGTGCACTCTCAGCCGGATCGCTGTGATCATGCCGGTCCCTGGCACGTTGGGGCCGATGTGCGGCCAGTCGAAGAAGGTGATCTCCGTACCAGGCCTTCCCTCGGCATCAGCGTAGAAGAGGTGGTAGGCCGAGACGTCGTCCTGGTTGACGGTCTTTTTGACCAGCCGCATGCCGAGCACCTTGGTGTAGAACGCGACGTTCATCGAGGCGTTGCCCGTTACAGCTGTCACGTGGTGCAATCCTTCCAGCTCCATCTCTACCTCCCCTTACGACTTTAGTCACACTCTCATCAGCAAGACTCCTTCCAACGCTACCCCAGCTGCAACAGTTACAAGCTTATGTTAGCCTGCATTGTAGGTGGCTCGTTCGTGCTGGCGGGGCTCCGCTTGTCATTTAAAGACGGTTATTAGCAGGTTTTGCCGCCCCAGCACTACTTTCTCTGTTCAACGTAACTTTGTAACTCTTGGAGCGTTTGTTTAGTGGGAGGTGTGTATGCTTAATCGTCTGGTGATATTTGCGCTAGCGATTATGCTTGTAGGCTGTGGCGGCGGTCGAGTTGCGAGATCCATGGTAGCTTCCTCTACCCTGGCGGTGGCACAAAGACCTAAAACCCTCATGCGTGGCCTGGATGAGAACTCTGCGGGCACGGCCTCTCCACAAGGCCGGGGAGATGTCTCTGAGCGATCTGTGGTAAGGGAGCCTGGGGTGTCGACCCATAGCAAATTTAGGCCGAGGTCCATCACTCTGCCCGTGCTGATGTACCATGGTTTCACCTCGCCCGCTGGCGAATACGAGGTCCCTATTCCCGTGTTTCGCAGGCAGTTGAACTGGCTGAGGTCTCATGGCTACCACACAGTGACGCTACCCCAAGTCTACGACTACATGTTCAAAGGGGGCGGACTGCCCAGCAAGCCGTTACTCATCACGATGGACGATGGACGCCTAAGCCAACTGGCGGCCCTCAGGGAACTACGCAAGCGTGGTATGACCGCAGTGCTGTTCGTGATGGGCGGCGGCAACCAGCTCGACTGGCAGCAGCTTCGCAAGATCAAGTCCTGGGGGTTCGAGATCGAGTCCCACACAATGACGCATCCTCTGGATCCGCCTATGACCAAGCTATCGAACTCCCGACTTTGGTACGAGCTGTATACCTCGCGCAAGGTATTGCGTGAGAAGCTGGGGGTGAGCGCTCGCTACCTGGCCTATCCCGGAGGCTCCTACGATGCCCGCGTGGTGCGGCTAGTGCGCAGGGCGGGCTACCAGGGTGCGCTGGGCGCCTGGGGAGGTGGACTTTGGACGCCCTCCCAGCGCTTCTCGGAGCCCCGGATGCTGGTAAGGGGAGATATATCCATCGGGGGGTTCGCTAGGCTGGTGCAGAGCATGACCTCCAATAGGTAGGAGCTCCTAGCCTCCTGCACTCTGTGAGGTGTTGTGCGTGTGGGCAAGTGTCGCCTCCTCTCGCGCGTGTTCACTGGGACCAGGCCTGGGGAGTGCGACTTGCGATCGGAGAAGGCTTTGTCCACACCCTGGTAGCAACCTGGAGCAAGATGAAGCGAGAGGAGGAATTATGTCCCTCCTCTCGCTTTGGTGGAGCTAGTCAGGGATCGTGTCGGTGGCCAGGATGCTTGCCGTCTCGTAACGATCGGGCTCGCTATGCAGCTCGTGGATGTATTTCCCACCGCGGAACAGCGAGAATACTGCGGCTGCCAGAGAGATTAGGGCGCAGATGGTGAACGCTATGACCACGCCGTGCATGAAGGCTCCGGAGATCATGTTTGGGAAGAACTCCTTGCCTAGCACCTTTGCTCTGTTGGTCATCGAGAGCCCGTCGAGCACCTCCTTGGGCAGGAGGGTCTCCATGGGGTTATAGCCGAGGAAGGCTGCGAACAGCGCGCCGGTGGGCGGCAGGTGAGATATGGCCTCGGCCACCCTGGCGGGCACGCCCACGGAGGTGAGGCCGCCGTAGAGAGCTGCAGGCAGCTTGGAGGCTAGACCAGCGGTAACCAGCGAGAAGATCAGCGTGATCGAGAGCGTGTTGCCCGTGTTCTGGAACGTAGCACGCATGCCGCTGGCTACACCCCTGTACTCGGGAGGTACTGAGTTCATGATGGATGCTGTGTTGGGCGCGGAGAACATGCCCATACCTAGCCCTAGCAGCAGTATGAGGAAGGCGAATATCGGATAGCTGAAGTTGGCAGGCAGAAGAGTAAGCCCAACGAACCCCACGGCTGTGAGGATCATACCCATTGTGGTGAATAGGCGTGAGCCGTAGTGGTCGGAAAGGTAGCCGCTGAGCGGTCCCATGAGTAGGAAGCCTATAGATAGCGGCAGCATGTATATGCCTGCCCAAAGAGGTGTCTTCTCGAAGCTGTAGCCATGCAAGGGTAGCCAGATGCCCTGCAGCCAGATGATCAGCATGAACTGCAAGCCACCCCTGGCCACGGAGGCTAGGAAGCCGGCGATGTTGCCCATGGTGAACATCCGTATGCCAAAGAGGTGTATTTGGAACATGGGATCTGATACCCGCAACTCAACAATTACGAAGGCCACAAGCAGTAGCGTCCCAAGCGTCAAGCCCCCGAGGACCCATGGGTTGTTCCAGCCCATGTTGGAGTTGCCATAGGGCATGATGGCATAGGTAAGAGCAACCAGCATGATCGTCAGGCCTGCGGCAAACAAAAGGTTGCCAGGAATATCTAGCTTCTGTTCCCCACGACGCCTTGAGGTCTCGTGTAGCATCAGGTACGCCCAAATGGTGCCCAACAGCCCTATGGGGACGCTAACTAGGAACACTGCCCTCCAGTTGATGGCGGCAAGCAGGCCACCCAGGATAAGCCCTATGAATCCGCCCCCGATGCTCGCTATCTGATTGACGCCCATCGCCATGCCCCGCTCGTGTGGTGGAAAGGCATCGGTGAGGATGGCCGTGGAGTTAGAGAAAAGGAACGCACCACCCACACCCTGTATGAGCCTGTAGACGATCATCTGGGTGGCAGCGAAGTTGCCGCTGCCTTGGATGAAGGTCAGCAGGATGGAGCCGAGAGTGAAGATAGCGAAACCCAAGTTGTACAGGCGCACCCTCCCAAACATGTCGGAGATACGGCCGCAAGTCACCAGTAGCACGGCCGTGACCACCATGTAGCCCATGAGGGACCATAGCAGGAAGGTGGTCTCGCCCGGTGCCAGGGGGTTGATCCCCATCCCCCTGAAGATGTCTGGCAGCGCTATGAGCACGATGCTGCCGTTGAGCGCTGCCATTAGTATACCTAGCGTGGTGTTGGACAAAGCTATCCACTTGTAGTCGATGTGTGCCAACCTTCTACGCTGAGCTGTAGCTTGTGCCATCTGCACCCTCCGTTTCATCTTGCAACTGATATGTACTCTCTTGGGGAAGCACGTTGGTCAGCCTCTCGAGCAGAGCTGCCAGCTGCTCCTGCTCCTCGGGGCGAAGGGCTAGTATAGCCCTACCTGGACGGCTATCGCGGAGCAGGCTCTTGTCCTCCAGCGCCTGCCTGCCCAACTCGGTCAGCTCAAGGATGGTTGATCGCCTGTCATGTGTGTGCACCCGACGGCGAATTAGCCCCCTCTGCTCTAACCTGTCGACTAGACCGGTCGCGGTGGAGCGTGCTATGCCCAACTCTTGCGCCCAGCTGCTTATGGATAACGGCCCAAGGTCGCGTACCAGGCGCAGCGCCCTTAGGTCAAATAGCCTGATACCGTACTTTGCAAGCAGCGCCAGCTGTACGGGTTCGGCAAAGATCACTGCCCTTAGGTACGCCCTCAACGCTCTCTCAGCCCCTTCGGTCCAGTCCGTCAGCGCTCCCCTCCGTTACAAATATTTGGTGATACCTAAATATTCGCACTCTCGTATTATATGCCAATGTGTAGCGTTAGGCAAGGGATTTGTGCGTTTATTTGCGGTTTCGTGCGTGTGTTTGCGTGTATTGCCGTGTGCTAGGCGTGGTTGTGAGGATTGATCCTTTTGGTGCAAAGAGGCGTTACGGGTGTCTAGGGCAGTCGGTGTATCGGACGCGCTAGATTGTTGTACAGACCACTTCGATATCGGTTGGTGTCACCCTATGTGTGCCGTCGTGGTCATAAGTCGCTTTGGGGGAACCCCCGACCGTGGGGCGTGTACCTGTAGACGTCGTATGTCAGCTACCCCAGGGATGCATCCTGGGGTTCCCAGCGCTGCAAGGGTTTGGTGGAGGATGTCGTGCGGCATGAGGGCCTTGAGGAGCATCCACGAGCTAGATGGTCTTGTTCTAGCCAGGGCATCAACACGCTCCTCGAGTCTTTCTACCGATAGCGGGGAGTGATATGCTAAGATCAGCACGACGTGGAGGGGTAACATGCAGGAATTGTTGGCCGAGTTCTGGGGACCTGGAGGGCTTTCGAGCCTGCCCGGTGGAATCTTGCTGGACGATGGCACCGTTTTGGACTCGACGACGGCTGAGTTGGTGGATTCGCACACGCAAGCATTGCTGGATGGTCGCCTTACTCACACATTGGTCTTGGAGCATGCGCGCTGGGGTTTGCGTACGGTACACCACGTGGTGTGCTATCCAGGCACTAGACTCGTGGATCAGTGGCAGGTGGTACGCAACTTGGGCCAGAGACCACTTGGCCTGCGTAGAGTGGAATCCTTCCGTGTACTCCTGCCTGCTGATGACTACGAAGCTATGTATTTTCGCGGTGGGTGGGGTATGGAGTTCGAGCCAGTGCGCGGACCCTTGACGAGAGAGCTCGTGCTTGAGAACTCCAGTGGTCGTTCGTCCAACAGCCTACATCCCTGGATCGCGCTGTTGGGGCAGGGTGGGCGCGTGGTGTCCGCCTCCGTTGCCTGGTCTGGTAACTGGGTGCTCAGGCTTCAGGATGGCGCTGGGGGGTGGATCCTAAGCGGTGGCCTGTACGATCTCGACCCACCGTTCGAACTATCGCCAGGGGCTGAGCTGGTGGCACCTCCCGTAGTGGTGGCGCTTGGCGAGGGTGATGGTATAGACGCTGTGTCCATCCAGTATGGGAGCGTAGGGCGTCGCTTCTGGTATCCTCGTAACGATCTTGCAGCATCACTACCTGTGGAATGGAACCATTGGTGGCCTTATGAAGACCGTCAAATCAACGAGGAGGTGTTCAAGCGCAACGTCGATATCGCGGCCCAGATGGGAGTGGAGGTGTGCACCCTGGATGCTGGCTGGTTCGGTCCCGACGACCCATCGACTCACTGGTACGACTATCGAGGAGACTGGCATCTGGTCAATCGGACACGCTTCCCAAACGGCCTAAGGGCGCTGGCGGACTACGTGCACTCTCAGGGCATGAAGTTCGGCATCTGGTGCGAGATCGAGGCCGTTGGAGAGAGGGCCGAGCTGGTCCATAGGCGACCGGAGTTACTGGCTACTAGGGAAGGTAGATTCCTTGGCTATGTCTGCTTTGGTTGTCCACAGTCCAGGGAATGGGCACTAGAGATATTGGACAGCCTGGTACGGGAGCACGGGGCCGACTGGATCAAGCTGGACTTCAACCTTGATCCCGGACTGGGATGTGATCGCACTGATCATGGACACGGTGCAGGCGATGGTCTGTACGCCCACTACATGGGATACTACAGCGTGCTCGATCGCTTCCGCCAATTGCATCCTCACGTACTGCTGGAAGGCTGCTCCTCTGGAGGCCTCCGTATTGATCTTGGCCTTTTGAGGCATCTGCACGCGGTTTTCCTGAGCGATCCCGACTGGCCCGAACACGATCTGCAGCTCTTCTGGGGCGCGACGACCATGCTCCACCCCAGTGTCTGCCTCCATTGGGGTTGGTCAGAGTGGATCACCGAACATCGCCGACAGACTTTTAACCCACGTGACCCTGCTTTGCAGCCTCACCAACTGGACTACGCCTTCGGGGTTGGCATGCTGGGGATGTTCGGTTTATCCCATCGCTTGCCCGATCTGCCCGTGTGGGTCCGCGAGCGTGTCGCCGCGTTGATACAGCTCTATAAGGAACACCTCCGAAGGTTCATAGCGGCGGGG
Source organism: Thermobaculum sp. T2p (assembly GCF_059335935.1). Classification (NCBI taxonomy): domain Bacteria; kingdom Bacillati; phylum Chloroflexota; class Chloroflexia; order Thermobaculales (SeqCode); family Thermobaculaceae (SeqCode); genus Thermobaculum (SeqCode); species Thermobaculum sp. T2p. The sequence goes on along the minus strand of NZ_JANZYQ010000015.1, from coordinate 63,154 downwards.
GATGTCTATCATCTTACTGAGCAACCTCGCAGGTTCGGCGAGGGGGCACGCTGGGCGGCGTTCCAGTACACCCTGCCTGAGGATGAGCACCTGCTCATGGTCTTCCGACTCGACCGCTCGGATCCCACGTTGAGGCTCCGCTTGCGAGGTCTGATGGAGGATGGCGATTACCTTGTTCGCAGGCTCTGGCCGCCGAGCGACAGGGAGAGCGTGATCGTAGGGAGTGAGCTATCCCGTGACGGCATCCTCTTCTACGACCTGCAGCCGGAAGATATGCGCGTGCTGCACCTGCGGAGGCTCTAACCTGTGGTCTTCATGGGAGGTGTACTTTGAGGGGTGATTATAGACCTGCTGGGACGCCCGTCATCCTACGCAGCGTGCGTAGGGGTGGTGATCACCTGCAAGTTGGTTCTGTCAGGTCCTTTACCGTTGTAGAGCATGAGGGTGAGCTGCTGGTGCTCTACATCGCACCAGGCTACCGTTGTAAGCGGCCGGTGGGGGTACGAGGGAGGCCAAAGGGAAGGATACTCCTTAAGCAACTTGGGCGATACGAGGATTGGGAGTGGCGTGACACCAGGATGCTTCTGCTGTATAGGGAGGGTGATGCACACTCCATACAACTCTTCTGGCGGAACGAGGAGTTCCTTGGATGGTACATCGACCTGCACGCGCCCTTCAGAACTACCTCACTGGGATGGGATACATCAGACTTCGTGTTGGACCTGCAGGTGTCTCCTGATTTCTCCAGCTGGAGCTGGAAGGACGAGGATGAGCTGGAGTTCTGCGTAAAGTTGGGTCGCTACGATCATGCTCAGGTGGAGGCCATAAGGCATGAAGGAGAGCTAGCCCTGGCGCGCTTGCGCCAGGATAGGCTCTATTATCAGCGTTGGATTGGATGGAGGCCGGACGGCTCCTGGCCCTTGCCCTCCATCCCGGAGGGTTGGGAGCTTGTAAATCCGGAACTGTGCTGAGCCGATGAGTGTAGATAGCTGTCACGGACTTGAGTCCGTGCCCCAAGGCGCGCTGGCGACACCTGCACCGCCCAGCTAGCCTCTCCTGGGAATCCACTCCTACCCTCTAGTAATAACTACTCCGAACGCGATTCCGTGCCGTCTACAGCTGAGGCGTGTGGGCATAAGCTCGGGGTCTTTGCGGACTCAAGCTGGCAGGTAAGGGCTCTCCACCGCTTAGGATACCCTCATGTATACCTGTCAATGGCTTGTGAGTACGCTCTCTGGGGCAGCTTCAAGTCTCTGTACCTGCTAAGATCAGCCCTGGTTGGCCTCATAAAAAATACTTATAAAACTTGAATTACATAGTAATAAAAGCATGGCTTTCAAGGTTGATTTCGTGCCCTCTCATCCATAGACTCTACTATGTCTATTAACTAAGTAGAAATACTTGAGAAAAGGGGGACAAGTTAGATATGCGGAAGATTCTTAGTTACTTGCTGTTGGGAGCGCTGCTGGTGGTTGGTTTATGGGGCTGTGGCCAGCAGACGGCAGCGCAGGGAGGGGACATCAAGCTGACGCTCGTAGCCTATTCCACTCCGAAGGAAGCTTATGATGAGATCATACCGGCCTTCCAGAAGACCGAGGCAGGCAAGGGAGTAACCTTCTCCACTTCCTACGGGGCGTCAGGTGCTCAGAGCCGGGCGGTAGCCTCGGGCTTACAGGCGGATGTCGTGGCCTTCTCGTTGGCACCAGATATAGATCGTCTAGTGAAGGCTGGCATAGTCAGCTCCGATTGGAATAAGGATCAGTACAAGGGGATGGTCACCGATTCTGTGGTGGTGCTTGCCGTGAGGCCTGGCAACCCCAAGCACATCAAGGGTTGGGAAGACCTGATCAAGCCTGGGATTGAGGTGGTAACTCCCAACCCGTTCACCTCTGGGGGGGCCAGGTGGAACATCATGGCCGCGTACGGTGCCCAGATCAAGGCTGGTAAGTCGGAATCTGAGGCCGAGCAATATCTAAAGGAGCTGTTCGACCACGTGCAGGTGCAGGATAACAGCGGGCGCGAGTCGCTGCAGACCTTCCTAAACGGCAAGGGCGATGTAGCCATTACCTACGAGAACGAAGCTATTAATGCCAAACAGAAGGGAGAGAAGCTAGACTACGTGGTGCCCGACCAGACCATCCTGATCGAGAACCCGGTGGCTGTGACCAAGACCTCTCAACATCCAGATAAGGCTAAGGCCTTCGTGGACTTCCTGAGATCCGAAGAGGCCCAGAAGATCTTCGGCGAGAAGGGCTATAGGCCCGTGGTGAAGAGCGTGCTCTCTCAGTTTGACTATCCCACACCCTCTGGCCTGTTCACCATAGATGACCTTGGTGGATGGGATGAGGTCACGCAGAAGTTCTTCGATCCAGAGAAGGGCATAGTGGCCGAGATAGAGAAGGCCAAGGGAGTGTCAGTTGAGTCTAAGTAGTTCGGACACCATGGACGTAACTTACGGCCAGCGAGCCATTGCCTCCCTGCGGAGTTGGAGGGCATTGGGGGCGGGCACCATCATGGGTTACCTGAGCTTGGTGGTGCTCATCCCCCTAGCCTCGGTAGCCTGGGAGGCAGTCTCAGATGGCTGGGGAGGTTTCTGGGCTGCGGTGACTAACCCTCAAGCGATGGCCGCGCTGCGCCTCACGCTGGGGCTATCCTTTGCTGTGGCCCTGATCAACGCAGCTACGGGGACGTTGATCGCTTGGGTGCTCGTGCGTGATGACTTCCCTGGCAAGGGCATCATGGACGCCGTGATAGATCTGCCGTTCTCGTTGCCGACGATCGTGGCGGGGCTAACGCTGCTGGCTCTGTATGGACCAAGGAGTCCCCTGGGGATCAATGTGGCGTACAGCAAAGTGGGGGTGCTGCTCTCGTTGCTGTTCGTCACCCTGCCTTTCGTGGTGCGCTCGGTGCAGCCGGTACTGGAGGAGCTGGACAGGTCCATGGAGGAGGCCGCTGCGTCGCTGGGCGCTAGCAACCTAGAGATCTTTCGACGCATAGTGATGCCCAACCTACTGCCGGCAGTGCTCTCGGGTGCTGGGTTGGGGTTCTCTCGATCGCTGGGAGAGTTCGGTGCCGTGGTGTTGATCTCGGGCAACGTGCCGTTCCGCACACAGATGATCTCCGTGAACATCTATGGGTTGATCGAGAGCGACAACGTGAGGTCGGCGGCCGCGTTGTCGCTGCTCCTGCTGGTGCTCTCGGCGGGAGTCATGCTGGCGATGGACTGGGTACGCAGGTGGAGGTTGCGGCATGAGAGGTAAGTACCTGCTGCGGCTCGTGGCTGTAGTGTATCTAGCTGCCCTGCTAGTGCTCCCTCTGGGGATGATCCTCTGGAGGACCTTCGAGCACGGTCCAGTGCCTGTCTGGGAGGCTCTAACCTCCCCCTACGCGCTGCATGCTCTCTGGCTTACCCTGCTGATGGTGGTGATCTCTGTGCCCCTGAACGCGTTTTTCGGGGTGGGGGTAGCGTTGTTGCTAGCACGGGGAAGGTTCCCAGGCAAGAGCCTGCTCTCGGCGATCATAGACCTGCCGCTTGCCCTCTCGCCGGTGGTGGTAGGGCTAGCCCTGGTTTTGGCCTACGGCACTGCCGGGTGGTTTGGTCCCCTGCTCAGCGATGTCGGTGTGAGGGTGATCTTCGCGCTTCCCGGGATGGTGTTGGCGAACGTGTTCATATCGCTGCCGTTCGTGGCCAAGGAGGTGCTGCCGGTGCTGCGCGAGGTGGGTGAGGAGCAGGAGCAGGCGGCGTATACCCTAGGGGCATCGCAGCTGCAGACGTTCCTGCGGGTGACCTTGCCGGCGATCCGCAACGCCGTGGCTTATGGCGTGGTTTTGACAACCGCTAGGGTGTTGGGCGAGTACGGCGCGGTCAACGTCGTATCGGGGAACCTCGAGGGCCGTACCCAGACTCTAACTATGTACGTGGCCGACAGGTTTCAGCAGTATGACACCACCGGGACCTACGCAGCCTCGGTGCTGCTGGCGTGCTTGGGGGTCGTCATGCTGCTGCTGATAAATAGATTCACGCATAAGGGGGAAGCAAGATGAGCATAATCGTGGACGGAGTTAGCAAGAGCTTTGGAATCTTCAAGGCACTAGCGGACGTGTCGCTCGTGGTGCCCGAAGGCTCGCTGATGGCCATATTGGGGCCCAGCGGGTGCGGTAAATCCACCCTACTGCGACTGATAGCTGGGCTGGAGAGCCCTGACGAGGGTAGAATCAGCATTGGGGGAAGGGATGTTACCGTGCTACCGCCACAGCGCAGGCACGTTGGGCTGGTGTTTCAGCACTATGCTGCTTTCAAGCACATGACCGTGTGGGAGAACGTAGCCTTCGGCCTCAAGATACGCAAGCGCCCCAAGGAGGAGATAGCTCGGAAGGTGGGGGAGCTGCTAGAGTTGGTCCAGCTATCCGGGTGGGCCGATAGGTACCCTTCGCAGCTCTCGGGAGGGCAGCTGCAGCGCATGGCGCTTGCTAGGGCGCTGGCAGTGGAGCCAAAGGTGCTGCTCCTGGACGAGCCCTTCGGGGCGCTTGACGCTAAGGTTAGAGGGGAACTGCGTGCTTGGCTACGCCGCCTGCACGACGAGATCGAGGTTACGACGCTCCTCGTGACCCACGACCAGGAAGAAGCGATGGAGATCGCCGATAGCATCGCCGTGATGCACCAGGGTCGGATAGAGCAGGTAGATACCCCTGATGGCCTCTACGATCACCCTGCCAGCGAGTTCGTGATGGACTTCGTAGGACAGACCTGCAGGGTGGGGGACCTGATGATAAGGCCTCACGACGTCCGCCTATCGTTGGTGCCCTCCCACACAGCTTCCGAGAGGGCCGTTGTTTGCAGGATCGCCCGCTTGGGCTACGACGTGCGGGTGGATCTCTCCCTTGAGGACGGCAACGGGCTGTGGGCACAGCTCACTAGGGATGAGCTGCTTGACCTGGGATTGGTACCTGGACAGGAGGTCTACTTGGACCTCTCCAGAGCGCGTACTTTTGACAAACCCCAAGCGCTTCCTCTCAGTGCGTGACCGTGGGGGGAGACCCCCACGGTCCATATACCCTCTTTGCGTCCCTTGCACGCACCCCAATAATTAGCTTAGGCTAAATCTTGAATTTAACTATTATTTATTGCTAAAGTTAGGTGGATGTAAGATAGTGCTCCGTAGTAAGTCTGCGGGGCTCTTGTATCTACGGGATCGAGGTTGGGACATGCATCTGTCTTCTGGTGTGCGACGCAGGTACTCGGTTGACCCTGCGATAGGTTGGATGCTGGCAGCGTTTGGTCTCCTTGCCTTGGTATCGCTGTTCGTGGGAGTGCACGATCTATCTCTCACGGCCCTTATCCGAGGCGATGCTCGGGATTGGGAGATACTGTGGATCAGCAGGGTGCCCAGGTTGATCAGCATAACTATTGCTGGGGCCAGCATCAGTATCTGTGGGCTTATCATGCAGCGGCTCAGCCAGAACAGGTTCGTGTCCCCTACGACCGCCGGCACTATGGATTGGGCGCGTCTGGGCATCCTGGTTGCGATGCTCTTGTTCGCGTCTGCGGCTCCTATCTACAAGGTAGCTGTGGCCGTGGCTTTCGCGTTCACGGGAAATCTGTTGTTCGTGCTGTTGCTGGACAGGGTTAGGTGCAAAGAGGCAACCCTCGTACCGCTGATCGGCCTGATGCTCGGCAATGTGGTGGGGAGCGTTACCACCTTGCTGGCCTATCGGTACGATTTGGTCCAGTCGGTGTCTGCGTGGATGTACGGGGATTTCTCCATGATGATGAAGGGGCGCTACGAGATGCTGTACCTGAGCGTGCCCCTAATGCTTGTCGCCTACGTCTTCGCCCACCGCTTCACCATCGCCGGCATGGGCGAGGATATGGCTGTGAACCTAGGGCTAAGCTACCATCGCGTGCTGTACTCGGGTTTGATGATAGTCGCCGTGATATCGGCCATAGAGGTCTTAACCGTGGGCTCTCTACCGTTTCTGGGATTGATAGTCCCTAACCTGGTGACCCTGTACTACGGAGACAACGTGCGCAGCGTGTTGCCGGTCATAGCTCTGTCGGGGGCCCTCTTCGTACTTGCCTGTGATCTGCTAGGGCGGGTAGTTATCTACCCCTACGAGATCCCCATAGGGTTAACGGTGGGCTCGGTAGGTAGTGTGGTGTTTCTGTACCTGCTGTTTAGGAGCGGTGGCAAGGATGTCTAGCAGGATCAGGATCGGTGCGTTGCTGGTGGCTGCCTTCGCCTTGCTGGGGTTATATATCTGCGTCGGCTTGAGGGGGGACATCGAGTACGTGCTCGTGTCCAGGCTGGAGAAGGCCCTGGCTATGGTGCTGGTGGGCAGTGCGGTGGCCATCTCCACGGTGGTGTTTCAGACCATTACCGGTAACCGCATACTTACCCCCAGCATCATCGGGATGGACGCGGTCTACATGTTGCTTCAGACTGCTGTGGTGTTCGTGTTTGGGGCTGCAGCTTTGGGGAAGATGGTAGATGGCTTGCAGTTTCTCCTAGCTGCTTGCAGCATGGCAGGCTTTGCCATCTTGCTGTATAGCGCTCTGTTCCGTCGGGAGGGGCAGGGTATCTACTTTATCCTGCTGGTTGGGATGATATTGGGCACCCTGTTCCAGAGCGTCACGGCCTTCATGCAGTTCCTGATAGACCCCAACGAATTCCTCGTGGTACAAGACCGAATGTTCGCTAGCTTCAACAACATGCATCCAGACCTGCTCTGGGTAGCTGGCACGATCATGGTTGTTGCAGGCTTCTACACCTGGCTACAGGTTCCTCTGTTGGATGTGATACTGCTGGGTCGGGATTACGCTATCAGTCTGGGTGTGGACTACTACCGTGTGGTGAGGAGGCTTCTCATGGTGGTATCGCTGCTGGTGGCTGTGTCCACCGCCCTCGTGGGGCCCATCACCTTTTTGGGGCTGATAGTAGCCCATATGGCTTACGGAGGCCTACGCTCCCACAAGCATAGGTATCTGCTGCCCACCGCAACCCTTTTCGGGATAGCAGTTATATCTGGAGGACAGCTGATGTTGGAGAGACTGCTGCATTTCTCGGTCACCCTATCGGTATTGGTGAACGCGATCGGGGGGCTGTACTTTCTATACCTGCTGCTCAGAGAGGGAGGATCATGGTAGAGGTAAGGGGAGTCTGCAAGCGTTACGGAAGCAAGAGGGTCCTGGAGGATGTGTCGCTGAGACCTCCTGTGGGGAAGTTAACTGCCCTGGTGGGCCCGAATGGGGCGGGCAAGAGTACCCTTCTAGGTATCATGACTCGCATCATCCCTAAAGATCGGGGGCACGTGTTGATCGATGGCAGGGAGATAGGTACCTATCGTGCTGAGGAGATCGCCCGCAAGATATCGATTCTCAAGCAGGCCAACTACATCACAGCTCGGCTAACTGTTGAGGAACTAGTGTCCTTGGGAAGGTTCCCCTATTCCCGAGGTCGGCTCATGCCGGATGATCGCAGGCGTGTGAGGGAAGCTATGAGCTACCTGGGTATCGAGCGGCTGTCCAACAGATACCTCGCGGAGCTGAGCGGCGGACAGAGGCAGCTGGCCTATGTGGCGATGGTGCTTGCGCAGGATACGGATGTCATCTGCCTGGACGAGCCGCTCAACAACTTAGATATGAGGCATGCGGTGTCCATGATGAGAACGCTGCGCAATATGGTTGACGAGCTGGGGAAGACCGTGGTGGTTGTCCTACACGATATCAACACGGCATCCTGCTATGCGGATCACATGGTAGCTATGAAGGATGGGCGAGTGGTCTGCTCTGGAGAGCCCCAAAGCCTGATGAACGCAAGGTTGCTGAGCGAGATCTATGACTTGGACGTGCGCGTGCACTCTATAGGTGACAAGAGGATATGTCTGTGTGAGTGAACTAGCTAAGCGCACATACGCCTGCAAGATAGGGCGCCCCTTGCTGGCGATGGATGCAAAAGCTTCGCTGTGGAGAAAGGAGATATCTGTATGCGCAGGCTAACTATATGTCTTGTGGCTTTGTTGTTCGTGGTTACAGTTGCTTGTGGTAGAGGCGCGGAAGGTGAATCCTTAGGCAATGGTGGAGTTACCCCGACGGCTGGGGCAGTTATAACCATCAAGCACCAACTGGGTGAGGTCCGGGTAAAGCGGGATCCAGAGAAGGTGGTGACATTTGATTTCGGAGTGCTCGATTCGCTGGATAAGCTGGGCATCAAGGTAACCGGCGTACCGAAGTCTAACTTGCCACCTTACCTACAGAAGTACCAGAGTGATGACTACCAGAACGTAGGCAGCCTGTTCGAGCCGGACTTCGAGCGGATAAGCGAGATCAAACCCGACGTGATCTTCATATCCGGTCGTCAGTCCGACCTGTACGACAAGCTGAACGAGCTAGCCCCCACGGTCTTCATGGCAGTGGACACCCATGACTACCTAGCCTCCTTTGAGCGCAACATGCAGCTACTTGGCAGGATATTTGATAAGGAGGATCAGATAAGCACCGAGCTTGACAGCTTAAAGGCGCGTATAGACGCTGTCAAGCAAGAGGTGCTTACCAAGGCGGCCGATAGGACTGCCCTGATCGTGTTGACCACCGGTGGGAAGATCAGCGCCTTTGGCCCGGGATCCCGATTCGGTGGCATAATCCACGACACCCTGGGCTTCAAGCCGGCTGATCCCAACCTCAAGGGAGATAACCCCCATGGGCAGAACGTATCTTTTGAGTACGTGGCCGAGAAGAATCCTGACTACTTGTTCGTGGTCGACAGAGACGCAGTAGTGGAGGGCAAGCAGACCGCCAAGCAGGTGGTAGAGAACGATCTGGTGAAGCGAACCAAAGCCTACAAGGAGGGTCACATAGTATATCTGGATCCCAACTACTGGTACGCCTCGGGCGGCGGCCTGGAATCTTTCTCTGAGATGATCGATGAGGTGGATGCGGCCATCAAATAGGTCAAAGCCTGCCAAAATTAGCCTAAGCTAATGCTTGACCTTAACATAGTTTGGGTGATACAGTTAGCCGAAGGAATGGTTGTTGTTATGCCAACCCATATTGGGAGGTTGATTTATGTCTAAGTCTCTGGTGAGGACGTTGTTGGTATGTGCCTGTGGGGCTCTGCTGCTTGGCGTGCTGATCTGGCAGGCGGTGGAGGTGGGGGGTACTCCCGATCCCACGGCCAAAGGCATATCTCCCATGACCGCTATGTTGGACACGGCGGTGTTGGTCTACCGTGAGGGGCTGGAGTGCATCCTAGTGCTCTCGGCGATAGTGGCAGGTTTGGTACGCACCAAGCGAACCTACTGGAGACCGATAGCGGGCGGCGCCGGGTTAGCGATCGGCGCTACCCTGATCACCTGGTTCGTGCTGGTGGGCATCCTCAACCTGATCAGCGGTACCACCTCTGAGCTCAACATCCAGGCGGCTACGGGACTGCTGGCGATCATCGTGCTGTTGATCATCATGAACTGGTTCTTCCACAGGATCTACTGGACGGGCTGGATATCCATGCATAATCGTCGCAAGAAGCAGCTCATCTCCACCATGGAGAGCTCGAAGGCGGATACCGCCCGCTCGCTGGCCTATAGGGGGTTGATCCTGCTGGGCTTCACCTCGGTGTACCGCGAGGGGTTCGAGGTCGATCTCTTCCTGCAGAACATTCGCCTCCAGGTGGGCAGCGCCCGCGTGCTCCTCGGTACAGCTATAGCCCTCGTGCTCGTGGCCGTGACGGGCTACTTCACCTTCGTGGCTCATCAGAGGCTACCGTACAAGAGGATGCTGGTGTTTACCGGCATAATGCTGGGCGTGGTGCTGGAGATAATGGTCGGGGAGCAGGTCAACGAGATGCAGCTCGCCGGCTGGCTACCGACGCACACCTTCCCGCTGCATATTCCTGACTGGATGGGTGTGTGGTTCTCTCTGTTCAACAACTGGGAGACGGTGATCGCCCAAGCGTTGGCCGCCATACTGGTCATAGGTTCCTTCTATGCCGCTCAATGGGATGTGCGCAGGGCCCGCAACGCCCCAACCCCTTCCATGACAACCACCTAACATACCACCACCCCAACCCGCCCTCCCAGGCCCTCTGGGAGGGCTTCATATTTCTCAATATCTGGTTTCGTGTGTTTTGTATATATAGATATTTTGCATATATAAGTGTAATATCTTCGTAGAAGGGGGAGAGGCGATCGCCAGGTGCCGACCTGAAGTGAAGGGGGCGCGCTATGCTTCGCAGGATATCGGCCCTGATCGTCGTGATGCTGTGGGTGCTCTCGCCCGTGGCTCTTGCTAGTCCGCAGGTGGACCACGACTGCAGCGACTTCGCCACCCAACAGGAGGCCCAGCAGACTTCGACAGTCACGGGTACAGCGCAAACTACGATCCCGAGCAGCTGGATGCGGACCACGACGGCGTAGCTTGCGAGGAGCTACCAAGTGGCGCACAGGAGGGTAGTACCCAAGCACCCTCCACGGGCAAGGAAGGCACCATGCCCAACGGCTTGGGTCAAACCGGTGGTGGTGGCATGGCCCAAAGAGGTGCTGGACTGACGATCGCGCTGCCGATCCTTGGGCTGATCTTGGGGCTCTCCGGGCTCGCCCTGAGGGCACGTGCAAGTAATCGTTAGCGGGTTATTCCCGGGTGATCGTCTCTCCCTCCCCCCCACGCAAGTCCCCTAGGCACTAGTACCATCCGGCTATGGTAACTGTTGCATTCTTTACTGTATATAAGGGATAGGAAATAACTGGAGGGTGAATACATGTCAGCTTCAATAAGATTGATCCTCTCGCTGTGTCTGGCGATCGTGCTGCTGCCCGCGTCGGTGCTTGCCAGTAGTAAAGCGCAACCCCAGGCCAGCACGGTCACCAAGACCTTCCGGCTGACGCTCTACGGCCGAGTACCCCAGGGGCAGAGCTTCTACGTGCGCTGGCGGGCTGTGGGCTCTTCGCGCGTGCACCTGAGGTACCTGTGCGGGATGCCTGCGGGAGCCGGTGGCAGCATCTCCGATCCCTGCGTCGCGGGACGCACCTATGCTGCTCACTTCGTGGTACCTAAGGGTACCAAGATCCGCTACGCGTACGTACGGGTGGATGCAAGCAGGACACCCGAGATGCACGATTGGTTTCACACGGGTACAGAGACCCTATCGGTGAGTATGGTCAACACCGCTTGGTATAGGTACGGGAAGAGCGTCCAAGCAGGGCAGGAGGGTAGCAGCAACCCAGATCGCTCGGGTGAGTCCCAGATCACGATCCCGTCTGCTTTGCCCGATACTGGTGCTGGGGGAGCAGCTGAGAATTAATCTCTAGGCTCCTCCGAACTCGTAGTTGCCACATGGAACCACCAGTATGCCTTGTGCGTATTATTACCAGGAGTATAATAACGCAGAGGCTTTCTTGGGAGGAAAGGATCGATGTTTGACCTGGGAGTTCCTGAGCTGATCATCATCTTGCTGGTCGTAGTGATGATCTTTGGTGTAGGTAAGCTACCCGAGGTAGGTGCTGGGTTGGGCAAGGGCATCCGCGAGTTCAAGGACGCTCTCACCGGTCGCTCCGACGATAGGGCAGAGATAGCCGCACGTAGCCAGGTTTCGTCGGGGCCGGCGGTAAATCAGGCAGATGCTCCCTCTGAGGAGCGGACGGAGACCGCCCCCAAAGAGGAAGCCAAAGTGGAATAGCTAGGAGGAATCGTTGTGTTTGATCTTGGGATACCGGAACTACTCATCATCCTTGTGGTGGCGATGCTTATCTTTGGGGTGGGCAAGCTACCTGAGATAGGTGCTAGCCTAGGCAGAAGCATCCGCGAGTTCAAGGATACCGTATCGGGCATTACGGAGATGCCCGAGGAGGAAGACAGGTCTAGGCCTGCCCTCGCCAGCAGCGTCAAGGAGAAGGTCCAGGACAAAGTGACTGAGGTGAAGGACGCCGTCAAGGAGGGCGTCGAGGCGGCCAAGGAGGAGGCCAGCAAACCCTCCTAAGGTGTCAGTACCCTCCGCCGGTTGGCGGATGCTAGCTTCCTGTCCCGTCGTGCTCCAACATATGGAGCTACACCCAGATCTGGCCGTGCCTAGGCACGGCCAGGACTTTTAACCATCTTGTCGAACTGCGAGCAAGATATTCCTTGTAGTCTGGGCGGAACTTGGTCGTAAAATAGGGTATCATCCGCTCGGAGGTAACCTATGGGCCCGCGCTTGGGTTACAAGGATTGGCAGCCCGGTACACGCACCCAACTACTCTGGACGCTGCTCTCACTAGGGTTACTGGCCCTGGGCATGCTGTGCTTCGGTGTCATCTACTTGGTAGCTTGGGAGCAGATAGAGCTCTCCCTAGGGATCGAGGATATGTGGAAGCTATTAGCTGTACTGGCCGTCACCGCTGTGCTGCTGGTCTTGCACGAACTGATCCATGGATTCGTGATGCGCCTGCTAGGTGCGAGGCCCAGGTACGGTGCCGGAGTACTCTCCGGTGGCATCCCCTACCTATATGCGACTGCCCATGGCTACAGGTTCACCAAGCGCCAGTACCTGATCGTGGCGCTCGCACCCATGGTTACCATATCCCTCCTTGGAGCCGTATTGGTGGCATCTGCCAGCTGGGGGAGCTGGCTGATCATCCCCCTAGCGATCCATCTCTCAGGCTGCGTGGGAGATCTGTGGATAGCTGGGTTGGTGCTTCTCCAGCCTGATGGAGCCCTGATCGAGGATAGGATCACAGGAATAAGGGTATGGACCCCGAGTCCGCTCTAAGGGGAGGGCATCACAAGGTCGTTCTCTTCCCCTGGTCTTAGGGATAGTCGCCTGCCTCCCCAGACGAATTCTCCGGGCACGCCCTCGGGAAGGCGTATGCGAGCCCGTATCATACCCCCCTCGACGCGGAGGGCGACCCATACTTCCCCTCTGGGGTGGACCAAGCTGCCCTCGATGTTTTTCAGGGCCGCCGGCTGAGGGGCGATCTCCACTTTGGAGAAGCCCAGTCCTGCTGGCCTGATTCCCAGCACCGTCGCGAAGAGATGGAAGAGAGGGTGTGCCCCCCAGGCATGACAGTCCGAGCGCGTGGGCTCCGGGGCCTCGATAGTGGTTCTCAAGCCTCGAGCAACCAGTTCTCGCCACAGCGACAGCCTGTCTAGCAGGGCGTCGATCCGACCGAGCTTGCGATAGGCCTCGAACAGGTAGTGGGAGAAGTAGATGGTGGTACGTGAGATGTCACGCGCCTGCAGGAGGTTGCGCCCCACCTGCTCCTCTACATCGGGGGGCAGCAGTCCGCTCAGGATCGCTAGGCATTGCGTGTGCTCGGAGAACCTGCTGTGCGCTGTGTCATCGGCTATGAGCCCCCGAGAGGGTACCCAGAAGGCCCGCAGCGCTGCATCGGCGATCTCGCGAGCTCTGGAGTAGAACTGCTCGGCCATACGTCTATTGCCCAACGAGCCCTCCAGGTCCGCTACCATGCGGGTGATCAGCGTCAGGTGCCAGTTGAGGAGCCCGCTTCTACCCCACTCGCCCTCTGGGGGGATACCAGCTGGCCACTCGGGCACCCAGTCGGTCACGTTCCAGCCCTCTGGAGACTCAAGGAGCCCGTCGCTGCCTCTCCATCGCTCGAATGCCTCCATAGTGGCTCGTACCCCTGGCATCAGCTCTCGCACGTACCCTGTGTCCGGTCGCCAGTAAGCGTAGTCGCACACCATGGCAACCCACCACAACGCGAACGGTGCGATGATCTGGCGCACGCGGCTAGGATAGCGCGCCTGGGTAAGCCCGGACGGCAACCTGGAGGCGTCGAACATGCGCAGGGCCTTGCGGGGCAGGCGATCGTCCCTGGTCATCACGTAGGTTACGAGCGCTTCAAGGCGGGTATCCCCCGCGTACATCAGTTGCTCGTAGTACGGACAGTCCATGTAGGTCTCATGGGAGCACATCTGCATCGCCCGCACCATCAGGGGTATGGTGGCATCCAGGTCCGCGTTGTCCGTGGCTATGGAGCTCTCCATCTCAAGAGGATACCTGGTCTCTCGGAGCCTTAGACTCTCCAGGGTAAGCGCAGCATCCGCCGTGCGCACTAGCAGCTCGAGGTACCTCCCTGCCTGCCACCACAGCGTCTCGAACCTGCGAGAGCTCCTACCGTCGGGCAGAAACACATCTCCTACCCCTAGGAAATACTTGCCCTCGATAGCGTCGCGGTTCCCTTTGAAGCGGCCTCGGCTGTCCTCATACAGCGACTCGGCCCAATGCAGGCGCACGGCGCCGCCCTCCCCCCCGCTCGTGACTATCTCGGGATAGGCGCAGTAGTATTCCCCTAGGTCTATTATGACCCTCCTGGTGGTATGCGGCGGCACGGTGACGCTTCCCCTCCCCTCGATCATTGCCTGCCACTCGGGCTCGTCCAGCGCCTGCTCGGCTCGTATGGGCAAGCTGGACACCTCCTCGGACGAGGGAGCTGATACGTGCCGCACACTGCCTACACTGATGGGGACCTCCATCATCGCGGGTAGTGTGGCTGGTCTCAGCAGGTGCTGAGGAGGCGCCTCCAGCGCCATCAGCCTGCCCACCGCTCGTTCGACGGTCTCTACCGGCTCCCAACCCTCTCCCTCGCCCAGCTCGAAACTCCATGGGAACTGTGTCGCGTCCAGCACTATGTTGCCGCCGGTGCCCCAAGCGGGTGATGGATTGACCCAGGAATAGCCCTCAAGACGCTTGGCCTCCCAGGGGGCGAGCCCTGTGCTCAGGAGGTCAGTCAGCGGGGGCTCGGCTGCAAGGAGGAAGCCGTGCCTTACCGACATCTGGGCGTAGGGGGCTAGTGGTCCCAACGACCACACCCGCGCAACAAGGGTATTGGTTCCCTTTGGCAGCTCCAGCTCGTAGGTCTCATAGAACCAGTGGTCGGCGTCGCCGCGCTCGCTGCCTCTGCCTACGCGCTCGCCGTTGAGGAAGAGCTCGTAGCGTTCGTCGGCGCTCACGTGGACCGTCGTGGTGACCTGCTGAGGGAGGGCGAACGCTAGGCGATAGGCCACGACGTAGGGTGGATTCGGTAGGTGTCTAGCTGCCACCCAGCTGGCGGGCCACAACCCTCGTTGGTCCCAGGGGATGCCTTGATCGTTGCGGATGAAGGGGTCCTGGGCAATGATCTTGCGCATACCAAACTCCTTGTGGTGTATTATCTGGTTGCAACGTTTGCATGATAAACCATTCTAGGAGGGCAAGGCTATATGGCAGCTTACGTGATCGGCATCGTGCGCATCCACGATCGCGAGAGGTACATGCAGGAGTACGTGCCTCTCTCGGGCCCGTCGGTAGAGCGGTACGGCGGCAGGTTCCTGGCAAGGGGCGGAGCCCACGAGGTGCTGGAGGGAGAGCTGGGAGCTGACCGCGTGGTGATCATAGAGTTCGATGACATGGAGGCTGCTCGCAGGTGGTGGGGCTCTCCCGAGTACGAGGCTGCCAAGGCAAAGCGGCGAGGGGCCTCGGATGCCAACTTCTTCCTGGTAGAGGGTTTGAGCAAACTGGGATAATATAGGCTAGAATTAACCTCTACCACCTTAGTCGGAGTCTTGCTGATGGCTGTGGCGGGCCACGAAGTCTACACCGGTATATATCTCTCGCAGCTGCTGGGCAAGCCCATACTGGACGCCCAGGGGGCGCGCATCGCGCGCGTGAAGGACCTGGTAGTCAAGTTCGGTGCCCATCCCCACCCGCCCGTGAGCGGCGTGGTGGCGCGCGCGGGCTCGCGCGAGTTCTTCATCGAGCGCTCGCAGATAGCCGAGATCTCCGATCAGGGGGTGAGGCTGAACACCTTCAAGGTTAACCTGCGGCCCTTCGAGCGCCGAGACGGCGAGGTGTTGCTGGGGAGAGACATCCTGGATAAGCAGCTCATAGATATCGACGGCCGCAAGGTGATCCGGGCCAACGATCTCGAGCTGGGTTACTTCGAGGGCGACTATAGGCTAGTGGGGGTGGACGTCAGCCCCCAGGCGCTGTTGCGCCGCCTGGGGCCGGCCGCACTCACCAGGAACCTACGAGGCACTCGCGTGATCGACTGGGAGGACGTGGAGTCTTTCGCCACCGATGTGCCGATGGTGCGCCTGCGGATCTCCCATGAAAAGCTCTCCAAGCTGCATCCGGTGGACATAGCCCATATCCTAGAGCACCTGTCGCGCGAGCAGGCCAACGAGGTGCTGGAGGCGCTCAACGACGAGATCGCGGCCGATGCCGTGCAGGAGATGGACCCGGCGGACGCGGCGGACGTCATGCAGGCGCTCGACAGCGATCGCGCCGCGGACATCCTAGAGGAGATGGATCCGGAGGACGCCGCCGACCTGCTGGCCGACCTTCCTCGGGATCGGGCAGATGAGCTGCTGGATCTGATGGATCCTGAGGAGTCGGAGGATGTGCGTGAGCTGATGGCCTATAAGGAGGACACCGCGGCGGGGTTGATGACGAACGATTTCGTGACCCTGCCGGCCTCTCTGGACGTGGGTAGGGCGTTGGAGGAGCTAAGACGCATGGAGCACATCCCGGATCCTCTCTACCATATCTATCTAGTGGATGATGACGGGCGGTTGCTGGGTGTGGTGGCCCTGCGCGACCTGGTGATATCCCAACCGTCGATCCAGCTCGTGGATATAGCTCAGAAGGAGGTTGCTCCAGCCCATCCAGATGACCCTGCGCCTGCAGTGGCCAAGAAGATGGCAGAGTACAACCTCCCATCGCTGCCTGTGGTGGACGAGGATGGGCACCTGTTGGGCGTGGTGCTGTTCGATGACGCCATGGATGTCTTGATCCCCGAGGGATGGCATCACAGGCTATCGCAGGTCTTCGGATGAGCGGCAGGCGCGCTGTTTCTACCACGAGGGTAACCGCACGCACGCGCAGGTACCTCGCCCGGCGCATAGCTGGGCCGGCAACGATCTTTGGGGTGCTGGGTCCAGGACTCATAGCTGCCAGCGCGGGCAACGACGCAGGCGGTATAGCTACGTACGCCTCTGTGGGGGCTTCCTACGGGTACTCCCTGCTGTGGGTGCTGGCGCTGATCACGGTGTCGCTGGCGATCATCCAAGAGATGGCTGCACGTATGGGGGTGGTCACTGGCAAGGGCTTTGCGGACCTCGTGAGGGAGAACTTGGGCCTGCGCACCACTGCCTTCGTCATGCTCGTGCTGGTAGCTGCTAATGGTGGCCTCGTGGTGTCGGAGTTCGCCGGCATAGGGGCAGCGGCCGAGCTGTTGGGTATATCCCGCTACTACGCCGTGCCGGTGATGGCCCTGCTGGTGTGGTGGTTGATCACACGTGGTTCGTATCGGCGTGTGGAGCGCATCTTCTTGGCAATGACTTTGATCTTCTTCACCTACCCAGTAGCAGCCCTATTGGCCCATCCTGACTGGGCTGATGTGGGTAGGAGTCTGGTGACTCCCAGCCTGCAACTGGACAGCGACTACCTCCTGCTGATGATAGCGCTCATAGGCACGACGATCACGCCGTACATGCAGATCTATGCGCAGTCCACCACAGCCGAGCGCGGTGCAACCTTTGGTCTATCCCTCGTGAAGCTCGACGCCTATTCTGGGGCGCTGTTCTCGAACGTCGTGGCTGGATTCATCATCGTGGCCACGGGTGCTACTCTACATAAGATGGGCCTGGAAGTGCAGACCGCCCAGGATGCCGCGCGAGCCCTGGAGCCAGTAGCCGGGAGGCTGGCTGGAGTCGTGTTCGCGGTGGGACTGCTAGGTGCATCAGTCCTGGCGGCTGCGGTACTGCCTCTGAGCACTGCCTACACGGTATGCGAGGCGTTCGGCTTTGAGAGGGGCGTCAATCAGTCCTTTCGTGATGCTCCAGTGTTCCATGGGCTCTTCACCGCCCTATTGGTGGTTGGGGTGCTCGTGGCGCTTGTGCCGGGACTCAACGTCATCCAGCTGCTGGTGTGGACGCAGGTCATCAACGGCCTGCTGCTGCCGGTGGTGTTGATCTCCATCCTGCGCCTGGTGAACAACCCTGACGTCATGGGCGAGCACACTAACGGCCCGGTGTACAACCTGCTGGCTTGGGCCACCACTTTGTTGGTAATAGCACTATCCTGCAGCTACTTGGCGGTCACTTTGCTGGGCGTCTTTGGGTTGACTTAGCGTCTACGCCGGCTACGGTAGACGCGGCTGTCTGCCGGCACGACGCTGATCACGCCGTTGGGCTCCAGCACCATCAGCTTGACCTGGCTGACGTCCAGTAGTCCGTGCTCCCGCAGCGCCACCTCTGCCTCCTCCACATCCATGCCCTCCCTGCGCAGGGCGTCCGTCAGCCAGCGGCCATCCTGGGCTATGACCGTGGGTGAGGGGCTGAACAGCTTTCGTAGCCTCTGGCTGCGAGGCACCGTCTTGACCACCATCCAATTGGTTGCCAGCAGCACGACTATGATCAGCAGGCCTCCCACCAGGGACGTGTCCGGCCCTGTCATGGCGGGCTGGACGGCGTTTGCCACCAGCAGCACGAGCACCAGGTCGGGGAGAGTGAACTGGCCGACCTCCCTCTTGCCAGCTGCGCGCAGTCCCACAAGCATGGCTATGTAGATAGCTATCGTACGTAGGGCGATGTCCCACAGAGGTATACCTAGATGTACGAGATCTTTTATGTCCATACTCATTTGCCTCCGGATGTAACGCAGCCCTGCTAAGGAGACTGCTGGGGAGCATGCACAGTTCCTCGATTGCTTGGATGGTATCCCATACTTATAGCAGCTGGCGTTCCCTTGGTCTCCTGCCCAGATCACGTAGTGGCAGGAGACCAAGGATAGGTAGACACGCTTAGAAGCTCAGGCCGTGACCACATGGGAAGAGTGGGTTTTCAGAGTCACAAGGGACGTCCGGCAGCTGCTTTCTGACGGCTTCCATGGAGGATGGCATCTCGAAGGGCAGTTTGCCGGTGGGCCTGTGTCGACCGAAGGCAACATCCAGCACGACCTCGTCGCTTGCGCCGAAGTCCGCCAGCAGGGCAGCGCATTCTCGAGCTATCTCGGGGATCACCGCTGGTCTGTCAAGGAAGATCTGCACCACCGTGGGCACTTGGCGGAGCAGGTCGAGGATGCGTCGGAGCTCGGGCTCTGGGAACGAGAGGTCGCCTGCATGGAAGAAGGCCTCCAAGGGGAGGCTGTCACGGTGCTCGTACGGTGCCTGCAGCCTGATGAACGCGTAATCAGCTTCGGTGGGAGAGTCCACGACCTGGGCGTATCTAGAGGCCACCGCGGGGTCCACTCCCTCGACGTACAGGCGCACGCCCTCGCTCAGAGGCAACGTCCTTCCCGAGCTCGTCTCACCGTTGACCAGCAGCACGATCGACCGCCTCTGGGCCGCCTCGCCAGCCCGCGCGAAGGCCTCCTGCCCTACTATCCTTTCGGCCTCGTCGGGATCTAAAAATGGGTTGTCGAACAGCCCTAGCCTGAACTTGTCTCGTAGTAGCCTACGCACCGAGACGTCCAGCCTTTCCTCGGACAGCCTACCGGAGCGCACTAGCTCCACCAGCACTTCTGGACAGGATTCTCCCCCGAACTGGTCGACGCCGGCCTCCAGGGCCTTGAGGACCCGCTCCTCAAGGCTCAGGTGTTCCACCCCCCAGGCCCTAGCTGGAAATACGCGATCGCCGATCTTGCCATCGGTGAGCAGGCCCCAGTCGGTGCACACCACGCCCTGGAAGCCGTATCGCTGGCGCAGCAATCCCGTGATGACGTCGCGATTGAAGCCGAAGCCGACTTCTTCGAAGGGCAGACCCACAGGCATGCCGTAGTAGGGCATGATCTGTGCTGTGCCGGCTTCGAACGCGGCTTCAAACGGTATGAGGTGGTACTCGAAGTTGTTGCCTGGATATATCTGTTCCCTACCGTACGGGAAGTGGGGGTCCTCGCCATCTTTTTGGGGTCCCCCGCCTGGGAAGTGCTTCGTCATGCAGGCCACGCTCTCAGTTCCGAGCTCATCTCCCTGAAAGCCCCTGATGTATGCAGCCACGAGCCGCGCTGCCAGGTGGGCATCCTCGCCAAACGTGCCGGCTATCCTGGCCCATCTGGGCTCAGTCGCCAGGTCGGCCATGGGGTGCAGGGCCACGCGTATGCCCACCGCCAAGTACTCCTGGCGGGCTATGTCTCCGAACCTGCGCACCAGCTCTTCGTCCCCGATGGCCGCAAGTCCTATGGGCTCGGGCCACTTGGAGAACTTACCAGCAAAGAGGCTGGCGGCTGGGTTGTTGGAGTAGGAGTGCCTGGGGTCGGAAGATATGGTCACCGGGATGCCCAGCCTCGTGCCCTCGGCCAGGGCTTGTAGGCGGTTGTACCACTCGGCCATGGGTCTCGGGTCGGCGACCGCCCAGACGTTGAAGTGGCTCAGCATCTTCCGGGTGACCAGCTCCGTGGTGGAAGTCCTGCCGAAGGTGCCCTCGCCCTCCTGCAGGGATCCGTCTGGGTTCATCCCCATGCCGGTATGGAACATCATGCCGGCCTTCTCCTCGGGGGTCATTCGCCCTAGGAGATCCTCCACCCGCACCTCTATCGGCAGCCTGGGGTCCTCGTAAGGGTCCAGCTTGCCGTTCTTGTTGAGGTCTCGGTACATAACGCCGTCTTCTCGTCGCCACAGTTGGGATTCCATGCCTTATACTCCTTCTATGATGTGATCTGCTCGGCTTGTAGCCATCGGTAGAAGAGCTCGATCCAGTCGTCGCAGGGCAGTCCCTGCCGCCTCATACCGAAGCCGTGACCTCCTCGCGAGAACACGTGCAGCTCGGCGCTCTTGCCAGCATCTCGCCAAGCCCCGAATAACCTAAGGCAGGAGTCCACGGATATCTCGTCATCCTGCGCAACCAACGTGAAGAGCGGGGGTGCATCCTCAGGAACTGTGATCTCTTCCCAGTGGACGCCGTAGATGAAGCCGGCGAAAGATGGCCTGGTAGCCTCGTCGTGGCGAAGGGCTACACCTGAGGTGATCCTCCCGCCGGCTGAGAAGCCCATGAGCCCCACTCTAGAGGGGTCCAGCCCCCACCGGGGCGCGCACTCCCTCACGATGGCTATCGCCCTGCGAGCGTCCTCCTCTTCCAGCTTCGTCACCCATGACATGATCTCGGCCATCTTGGCGCGGTCGGAGGTGTTAGCCTGCATCTGAGCCATAAACTCCTGCCTGTCTGCAGGCGTAGGAATCACCCGGTACTCGAGGACGAACGCCGCGATTCCCCGCTGGTTGAACCAGCGGGCGACATCGGTACCTTCATAGTTGATGTTGAGGAAGTGGAAGGCTCCTCCCGGACAGACCAATACAGCTGCGCCCGTGGGTCTCTCCGGCAGGAAGGAATACATCACGGGGCGCACCACGTTGCGCACCATCAGGAAGTCGAAAGGCGGTTCCGGAGGCTCCTCGATCCGCTCATGGCTCCAACCCTCGGATCCCGGGGCGGGCCCATCCCATAGAAGTATCTGCTCTGCTGCGTGTGCCATGCTCTTTCCTCCTACATGTTTTGTCCTGAAGCTAGCACCTGCCGACCTGAAGTCATCGCGACGGTGATGGATCCCAACAGGACGCAGGCGGCTATCACGAGCGCAAACGGCACTGCTGTGCTGGGGCCGGCCACGCCTACGAGCGGGGAGGTCAGGCTACCAAGGAGGAACCTGGCCAGCCCCAGCAGTGCCGAAGCGCTGCCGGCAGCTTCGGGATGACCCGACAGCGCCAGCGCAGCCGTGTTGGGGTTGATCACACCAAGGGAAGATATGAAGATCAATACCGGTACCACCACCCCCAGCAGCCCAAGGTCGAGCCATACCGAGAGCAACAGCGCCATTACTGCCAACAAGCTCACGACCATGGCAGTGTGCAACAGGCGCTTGGGGGAGTATCTCTCCACCAGCCGGCCATTGACCTGGCTGAGAGCGATCAGTCCCACGGCATTCAAGCCGAACATCAGGCTGAATGCTTGGGGCGACAGCTCGTAGATGCCCTGAATCACGAACGGATAGCCCGATATGTAGGCAAACATGCCGGCGGTGCACAAGCCATTGGCAAGCGCGTAGCCTGTGAATGATGGATCTCGGAGTAGCCATAGGAAGGTGGAAAACACGTCTCCAAGCCCCAACGGCTTCCTATAACTCTGCGGCAGCGTCTCTTTCAGGCCGAATCCCACCGCCAGCGCTAGCAACACCCCTACGATCGTGAGCACCAAGAACACTCCCCTCCACGAGCCGAACCGTAGGATCTGAGCACCCAGGATAGGGGCTAGAATTGGGGCTAGTCCCGTTACAAGCATGAGGGTGGAGAAGAAGCGAGCGGCGGCCGCCCCGGAGTGCAGGTCGCGCACGATCGCGTTAGCGATCACCACGCCGGCGGCTCCAGTAGCGCCCTGCACGGCTCGGAGAATGGTGAGCGCCGTCACCGAAGGCGCCAACGCGCACAGCAGGGAGACCAGTGAGTACCCTAACAGCCCAACCACTAGGGGCAGCTTCCTCCCTAGAGAGTCGCTCAACGGGCCAGCGATCACCTGCCCTAGGCCCAATCCCAAGAGGCAGGCGCTGAGAGTTAGTTGTGCCTGGGATGCCCCGGTCGATAGGTCTTGGGCCAGCCGTGGCAGCGCGGGCAGATACATGTCTATGGATAGCGGGCCTATAGCGGTCATGGCACCGAGGATGAGAATGGTCAAGGTGTTATTTAGGTTGATATCTGTGGTTGTCGTGCCCACCCTGGCCATAACCCTTCCCTATATCAATCTAGTGATCTGCTTGTGTCGCCAGACGTAGCGGTAGTAGAGGTACTGCATGCACAGGTTGGCCAGGAAGGCAGCTGGATAGCCCAGCCATATCCCCCTCAGTCCCAATCCCGTGTACGTAGAGAGCACGTACGCCACGGGCACCTCCACACACCAGATGGCCACTATCCCAAACGTCGTGGGCCACAGCACCACCCCACTGGCCCTCATCAGGGCTGCAAACACCTGGGCATGCCCAAAGATCAAGTACCCCCACAACGTGATGTACAACAGCTCCCGCGCTATCTCCAGTGTCCCTTCATCAGTCAAGAACAGCCCCAGGATCTGCCCAGCAAATAGGTACACTCCCAACACCAGCAGCCCCCCTATGGCGTAGTTGAGCCCCACACCACTGCGCAGCACCCTGCGCAGCCTCTCCAGCTTGCCTGCTCCTATCGCCTGAGCCCCAAAGATCGATACCGTGATCCCCAAGCTGACGGCTGGAAACTGCACGTAGCTGACCACCTGGTTGACCGCTCCATAGGCAGCCGTGGCCGAGGACCCAAAACGGTTGACCAAGGAGATCACCGCCAGCTCCGACAACGACACCAGGATGAGGTTGACGCTGGAGGGGATGCCGAGCTTCAACAACAATCCCAACAGCTTGGGATCGATCCACAGATGCCTGGCCACCTGCCGATCGAACTCCAAAGGATGCCTCCTCCAACGCAAGTACACTATCATCACCCCCAGCGAGACCGTCGAGCCCAACACCGTGGCCCAGGCCGCCCCAAACATCCCCAGCTGGGGAGCAGGTCCCCATCCAAACACCAACACAGGCAGCAACAACAGGTTGATCCCCGTGCTCACCCCCAGAAAGGCTGTGGGAGTGCGGGAGTCCCCCGTGCCCCGCATGAAGGTGGTGTACGCAAAGTACACAAACAGCAGCGGTAGACAGCTGAAGATGATGCGGGCGTAGTGCACGCTGTCGGCGATGATGTCCTCTGGAGTGCCCAGCAGGCGCATGAGGTCCCACACCAGCAGGTTGCTGGCCACTGCCAGTGCTATCCCCAACAGGCACACGAACGCCAGGGTGGTGCCCATGACGGCACGCATGCGCTCGTAGTTCCTGGCACCCCAGGCCTGGCCTATCAGGATGGAGGCCCCAGAGCCCACCCCGATGACAAAAGAGTTCATCAGGAAGAAGACGGGGAAGAAGTTGGCCACGGCCGCCAGAGCCTGCACCCCTACCCACCTGCCCAGCACGATGCTGCCTGCCAGCTGCCCCACCGACTGCAGAGCGTTGCCCAGGATCAAGGGCAGCAGGAACCCCAGCATCTGCCTCCACATCGGCCCCCTCTCCTCCAATACCCTTGGTCTAACTGCAGTAGGGGCCTTATCTGGACGTACTTCCTTGGTATGAGCTGTTGTATCAGCTTCCAAGATGCTTTTACCTCCATAAATGTACGACACGTATCGCGCCTAGCTCTTCTAAGCTCGCTCTAACAGCAACGATTGGGGCTAACGAGAACGTGCCCACCTCTGCAAGAAATCGCTCACGGCACTCATGAACGTATCAAAACCCTCACGCCGGATGTTGTGCCCGGTCCCTGGGATGTGCACGATCTCCAGCTGAGGTACTAGAGCCCGTAATGCTTCCGCCTGCTCAGGTCTTACTATGGCGCCTCTATCGTTGTCTCCGGTGATGAGCAGCGCCGGGCACCTGATGGCCTTGGTGGTCTGCTCCCAATCGATCTGGGGTGGATCGGATCTGTTGAGGACCTTCTCGCTGAGGCGCAGCTTGGAGTCTGCCCAAGGTCCTAGCTCATCCTCTGACCAGGATGGATTCTGCTGCCTACACTCCTCGATCAGCTGGTCACGAGTCTTGCTCTTGAGGTGGGTGATCCATTCGCGCATGCGGGACTGCCACTCGGGGTTGAAACCTCGAGGGCTATCTGGTACCCACCAGGCTGGAGGATCCTCCAGCACTATCGCTCCCGGTACCTCAGGGTAGCTGCCGGCTAGAGCCAAAGTGTTAGCTGCACCCATTGAATGTCCGATCACTGCTGGCTTGTAAAGCTCCAAGCCCTCTATGACCGCGCGCAGGTCTCCGGCCTGCGTTAGGGAGTCGTAGCCCCCTTCTGGAGCGTCGGATAGACCATGACCTCGGGCATCGACCATTATCACGTCGTAATCTGCCTCTAAGACCTTGGCCACGCGCGTCCAACACAGGCCATCGTCGGAGAAGCCGTGTGCCAACAGCACAGGTGGCTTGTCCCCTTGGCCTGTCCTGTAGTAGTGGAGCCTTATGCCGTTGCCCTGTACGTAACCATCTTGCCAGTTGCTCATGTTACCCCTCCTGCTAGATTTGTTTTTATAGTGCTCATACGGCCTTCGCCAGATCGTGGGTCTCCAGCCAGGCGATCATCTCGTCCGCGAAATCATGCAATTGCTCTCGTAACGCCCCGTCGTGAATCCTGCCATCGGGCCCAAAGCGATCACCAGCTTGCCCCACGCACAGCTCTACCGTATCGAACAGCTTAGCACCTATGCGGTTGAGCACGAACCTCATGTGCTCTTGCGCCCTCTGTGTTGCCCCCCTACCGGTGCTCACCCCCAGGACGGCCACAGGCTTGTCGCGCAGCACGCTCTGCCCTGCCGGTCGCGAGAGCCAATCTATGGTGTTCTTGAGCACGCCGGGTATGGAGCCGTTGTACTCTGGCGTGGCGAAGATCACGGCATCGGCCTCTCGCACCCTGCGTTTGAGGTCGCGCACTGCCTCCGGGCCACCGTCGATGTCCGTGTCTTGGTTGTACATCGGTATGTGGTGGAGATCAAACAGCTCCACGTCCGCGGCGTCTTCCAGCATCTCCACTAGCTCCAGTAGCAGCAGTCGGTTGAAGGAGCCGCGTCTTAGGCTCCCGGGAATAGCTAATATCCTCATCTTTTCCTCGTTCAAGACAGATACCTCCTGAGCAAGTATGATCTACAACTAAGATGCGAGCGATTCTTCCTGTTGAGCGCCCGCAGGTATGCCCAAGGTGAACTGACGAGAGTAGAGCTTGTAGTAGAAGCCTTCTTGTGCCATCAGTTCTTCGTGAGTGCCGCGCTCCACGATCTCGCCGTGGTTGATGACCAGTATCTGGTCGGCATCGCGGATCGTCGATAGGCGATGGGCGATCACGAAGCTTGTCCTGCCTTCCATGAGCTTGAGCATGGCGCGCTGGATGTGGCGCTCCGTGCGGGTATCTACGCTGCTGGTGGCCTCGTCCAGGATCAAGATGGACGGATTGGCTAGCACCGCCCGAGCGATGGCCAGCAGCTGTCTCTGGCCGTGACTGAGGTTGCTGCCTCTTTCTGCTAGCATTGTGTGATAGCCGTCGGGCAGTCGATGGATGAACTGATCGGCCTCGGCGATCTTCGCGGCGGCTATAACCTCCTCGTCCGTAGCATCCAACCTCCCGTAGCGGATGTTGTCCATCACCGTGCCCGCAAACAGGTAGGTGTCCTGCAGCACTACTCCCATCTGACGCCGCAGATCGTCCTTGCGGATCTCCCTGATATCCCTGCCGTCGAGGGTGATGCGCCCGCTGTCCACCTCGTAGAACCTTGCAAGCAGGTTGACTATGGTTGTCTTACCTGCTCCCGTGGGCCCCACTAGCGCAATAGTCTGCCCTGGCTCAGCTCGTAGGCTGATGTGCTTGAGCACGGGCGTTTGCCCGTCGTAGGAGAAGCAGACGTCCTCGAACACCACCTCCCCCCGGATACGACCTATAGGTGTCGCGTTGGGCGAATCCATCTCAGGGTCCTCGTCAAGCACCTCAAAGACCCTCTCGGCACCGGCTATCGCTGCCTGGATCTGGTTGTAGAGGTTAGCCAAGCTGTTGAGCGGTCTCTGGAACTGTCGGGCATAGTTGAGGAAGCTGGCTATGGTGCCTGGTGTGGCCGCACCGCCCAGTGCCAGCCAGCCCCCGAAGCCCGCGATGACCGCGAGGCTCGTGTTGCCCACGAAGTTCATGAGGGGGCCCATGAAGCCGGCGAAGATCTGAGCCCAAGTAGCGGCATGTCTGTAGTCGTTGTTGGCCACGGAGAACTCGGCGATCTTATCGGCCTCCCTGTGATAGGCCTTCACAACCTTCTGGCCGGAGATCGTCTCCTGGATGATGCCGTTGAGGCGGCCAAGCGTGGCCTGCTGCCGCCTGAAGCCCTCCCTTACTCTGGAGGCGATGGTGCGGTTGATCCCCAAGCTCAACGCCGTCATGATGGCTAGGGTAACTGCGCCCAGCAGGGGGTTGATGGCCAGCATCACGACCACCACCCCTATGCCGGTCAGAGTGCTAGATATCACCTGTGTGAGGCTCTCTGTAAGGACCAGGTTGATGTTCTCCACGTCGTTGGTAAGGCGGCTCATCAGCTCGCCGTGTGACCTCTGATCGAAGAACCGCAGGGGCAGTACCTGCATCTTCTCGAACAGCTCCTGCCTGATGGTCTTGACGGTACGCTGGGCCACTCCAGCCATGATGAACGCTTGCACCCAGGTGAACAACGAGCTGAGGACGTACGCGCCCAGCAACAGGAGGCTGAGACGAGCCAAGCCAGGCACATCCCTGCGTAGGATGTAGGCATCTATGGCCCTCCCCAGGAGCCATGTACCCAGCAGATCTAGGATGGTAGAGGCCACTACCGCGATACAGGTCAGCGTTAGTCCCCAGCGCTGACGGCTGAGGTAACCCCAGAGGCGCAGGAGGGTGCCGCGGACGTTCTTGGCTCGCTGCACATCTCCCGGCATGCGGGGACCTCCTCTCGGTCCCATGGGTAGGGGGGGTGTAGCTTGAGTCTGGTTTCTAGGCTGCGTCATGTACTACCGCTCCGTGTTCCATCTGTGATTCATAGATCTCCCGGTATGCCGGGCTGGTCTGCATCAGCTCATCGTGAGTGCCCTGGGCGATGATTCGGCCGTCCTCTAGCACCAGGATCTTGTCGGCGGGCATCACCGAGCTTATGCGTTGGGCGACCACGAATCGGGTCTGCTGCAGCTCGCGCAAGGCCTGCTGGATCTTCGACTCGGTTTCCGCATCCACGGCGCTGGTGCTATCGTCCAGCACCAGGATCTTGGGGCGCACCAACAGCGCCCTGGCAATGGCTATCCTCTGCTTCTGCCCTCCGGAGAGGTTGACGCCCCGCTGGCCCACGACGGAGTCGTAACCTTCGGGGAAGCTCATGATGAAGTCGTGGGCCTGAGCTAGGCGTGCGGCCCACTCGACCTCCTCGTCGGTGGCCTCAGGGCGCCCGAAGCGGATGTTGTCCCTGATGGTGCCGCTGAAGAGCACTGCCTCCTGGAGGGCCACTCCCACCGATCGACGCAGCAGCTCCTCGTCCATCTCTCTCACGTCGATGCCGTCGATGAGCACTCTGCCGCTCGTGGCATCGTAGAAGCGTGGTATCAGGCTCACGAGCGTGGATTTGCCCGAGCCCGTGGGACCTATGATGCCGATCATCTGCCCAGGCTCGGCTACGAACGACACTTCGTGCAGCACGGGGTCCCCCTCGCAGTGGTCATAGCTGAAGGTAACGTGCTGGAACTCCACCTTGCCCTCCAGCTCCACCCCGCGTACTGGGGTGAGGGGAGTCTGGAGGTCCGGCTGCTCGTCCAGCACTTCTTGTATGCGGACGGCTGAGGCCTCTGCCCTGGAGAGCCTGACGATCAGCATGCTCACCATCATCAAGGACATCAGGCTCTGTATGAGGTAGGATACGAAAGCCACCAGCTGACCGACCTCGAGTGACCCTTGTATGGCCCATCTACCGCCGAACCACACGACGGCCACGACGCCACCGTTGAGCATCAGCATCATGAAGGGCATGCCAAAGGCGATGAGACGGATGGCGGAGATGTTGGCCTGAGCAAAACCCTCGTTCACCTGTCGGAAGCGGTCGATCTCGAAGTCCCGCCGCGCGAACGCCCGCACCAGCCTGATACCTGCTAGGTTCTCCTGCAGCACGGTGTTGATCCTATCGAGCATCGACTGCACCCTGCTGAATAGGTTGTAGCCCATCTTGAGCAATAGGCCCATGACTACGAGCAGCGCCGGCATGATGATCAGGAACATGAGCGACAGCCTGGGGCTGGTGACTATGGCCATGATGATGCCCCCAACGAGCATCACCGGTGCTCGCCACAGCATGCGCAGCATCATCATCACCACATCCTGGATCTGGGTAACGTCGTTGGTGAGGCGGGTGATGAGGTTGCCACTCTCCAGCCTGTCCAGGTTACCGAATGAGAAGGATTGTACCTTGCGAAAGAGCTCAGCGCGCAGGTCGGCTCCCATGCCCATCGACGTGAGGAAGGCGAACACGGTGCAGGCCATGCCCCCGACCAGACCAACCACCGCCACTACGACCATCAGCAGGCCCGTATGAGTCACCGTGCGCATATCCGAGCGCAGTATGCCCTCATCGATGATCCGCTGCACCAGCCTGGGCTGCAGCAGGTCCATCGACACCTCCAGGATCATCGACAACGGCGCCAGCAGCGCCCACAGCCAGTAAGGGCGAATGAATCTAAAAAGCCTCCTAGTGGATCTCATCCCCAATCCCTCCAGCTATGCTCACTCGGCGTTCCCCGGCAGATCGAACAGCTTGCGAAACACGGGCAGAGCTGCGGTCAGCCTGCGCCTGTCTTCCTCTTCGAGCCTGTCCAGCCGCTGCTGCAGGGCGGTCACCCTATCCCTGTGGTGTGCAGTAATGGTGTCTCGACCTTGGTCGGTGAGCTCCACCCATACGCTGCGCCAGTCGGTCTCATCGTGTACGCGCCGTACGAGGTCCTGCTCCACCAGGCGCTTGACCATGCCGGTCACGGTGGGTGGGGTGACACCTAGGTGCTCGGCCAGGTCCTGCATCGTCATCCTGCCGTGCTTGAGCAGGGTGAACATCAGCCGCGTCTGCCCCCGCTTGTCCTGTGGGTCGAAACCTCGATGGTGTTTGTATTTGCCAGGATGCTCGGGCTTGCCCTCACACTCCGGCAGCCCGTGCGTCATGAAGCGCCGTAGCAGGTGAAGTACGTCCAATAGCTCCTCGGCTACCAGCTGCGGATTCTCTGCTTCTCTCCTCACTATGTCCTCTGTGGTTTCCATTTCGTCATCGCTTCCTCGTGTGCACATATAAGCTAATTGTTTGTGTGGCAATTATTTAGCTTAGCTAATTATAAGCCATGCATACCGGAAAAGCAAGGGGTTGTGGAGCCCCAATTTGCTTGTGATATCCCCTGACGAATCCGCGCTTTGACGAGCAATGGTACCAGCTTTTGAACTAACCCCGACCGGGGAAGGTGCTCATCTCGCAAAGGGACGCTATCTGCCCAGGGCCCATCCGCCCGTCCGGCGCCGCAGGCCAGTCCTGCCGCCGCGCTTCTATAAGGTGCCAGTCCAAAGACTAGGTAGTATCGCTGAGCGAGCCTACGAGGGTATGCGTCCCTCAGGTACCAACGGCAGGGAGCGAAGCCGTTGGCCGGTGGCATCGAAGATGGCGTTGGCCAACGCCGGGGCCACGCACACCAGCGGCGTTTCTCCAGCCCCGACGGACGGTAGATCCTCGCGGTCGAGCAGCACGACCTCTATACTTGGCAGGTCCGTGAACCTGGGGACCCTGTAGAGCGACAAGCGGCCGTTGCAGATGTTGCCTCCCTCGATCCGCACGTGCTCGTACAGCGCTCCCCCTAGCCCTTGCACGATGGCCCCCTCGATCTGGTTGCGCAGCAGGTCGGGGTTATGGATGGCTCCGCACTCGAAAGCTTGGACGATGCGCACCACCGTCACCCCCTGGGTATTGGGATCGACCTCTACCTCCGCACAGGTGGCCACGTAGCTCCCCTTCTCGGTGCCGCACGCCAGGCCGTGACCTCTATGCCCCCTCCGCCGGCGGCCCACCCAACCGTACGCCTCGGCGGCGGCGAGCAGCACGGCTCGGAGCCGCTCATCGGAGGTGTTGTCCAGCCTGAACTCCAGAGGATCCACCTCGAGCTTATGGGCTAGCTCATCCATGTGCGACTCCCTGGCGAAGTGGTTGGCGGTCGCGGCCAGTGCCCTGTACGACCCCTGCCGCAGCGGGGACCTGCAGGGATGATACTCCACGTGTTGGTGGGGCACGTCGTACGGCGTCATGATGGCCGCGGGCCCGGAGTTGTAGTTGTGGAACTCCCAGGCGCGCAGCTTGCCATCTCGAGTGGCACCGCTGCGCACGTCGATCACCCCGGCCGGTCGGAAGTAGGCGTGAGTCAACTCCTCCTGCCGGGTCCAGTGTACCTTCACGGGCACCCCCAGGGCTCGAGCGACTCGTGCGGCCTCGATGGCTGCCTCCCCGGTGTGCTTGCCACCGTAGCCGGACCCCGCATCGAGCACAATCACGCGTACATGGTCCTCCGGCAGCCCAAAGAAGGCGGCAAGCTCAGCGCGCACTCCAAACGGGCGCTGGGTGCTGGTCCACACCGTCAGGCGTTCGCCCTCCCACACGGCTGTGGCGGCTCTGGTCTCGGGTGGTACATGCGCAATGTAGGCCACCCTATACTCCGCTGCGTGCCTTACTTCCGCTTCCCCCAGGCCCAGCTCGATCGATCCCTGTCGGTGCAGCAGCGGGTGGGGGAACGGGCGATCGGGATCCGGCTCCATAGGGTGCGCCTTGAGGTACTCATACAGCTCCTCCTCGGACGGCACCTCGGGGCGCTCCCACTCCGCCCGCACGGCTGCGGCTGCTTGGCTTGCAAGGAAGCTGTCCTCGGCGGCCACCGCCACGAAATCACCATCGCGCACTACCCGTACGCCCTCCATGACCTCCGCCTCGGTCGTGTCCGCGTGCAGCAGCTTGCAGCCAGGGAGCGGCGGCCGCACTACCTTGGCGATGAGCATTCCCGGCAGGGCCATGTCGGAAGGGTAGCGATGGCTGCCCGTGACCAGCGCCTCCATGTTCACCCTCGGCACCGGCCTGCCCAGCACCGACCAGGATGACGGGGGAGTCAGGGGCGCATCTTCCCGATACTCCTCTGCAAGCTCCTCCCCGCCAGCGAGCTCGGCATAGCTGAGACTCCTGCCGCTGGAGGGATGGGCAACCTTGCCCTCGGTCGCTATGAGCTCTGATCTCGGCACGCCCAGCCTCTCAGCGGCCCTGTCCAAGAACACCTCCCGAGCGGAGGCAGCCACCAGACGAAGGGTATGCGCCATCGTGGGGGTTGTGCGGCTGCCAAACGTACCTGCATCAAAGGGCACCAGGGCCGTGTCGGCCATCACCAGCCTTACCATCTGGAGCGGCACGCGCAACTCCTCAGCTACCGCCTGCGCCAGGGACGTCCGGATGCCCTGGCCGACTTCCACTTTGCCGGTGAACACCGTCACCCCGCCATCGGGATCGACCCTCAACCAGTCTCCGATGCATCGGGTGTCGGCATCTCGGGGCATCTCCCCCCTGCTGCTCTGTCCCTCAGGTCCAGAAGGATACCTGCGCGTCTCCATCAGCCCCTCACCTCCCTGAAGGTCTCCGCGGCGCGCATCACGGCCTGTAGGATACGTGGGTACGTGCCGCACCTGCAGATGTTCCCCTCCATGTAAGCCTCAATTTCCGACTTGGTAGGCGATGGGTGCTGGCGCAGCAGCCCCACCGCGTTCATGATCATGCCTGGAGTGCAGTAACCACACTGCATGGCTCCGAGCTCGATGAAGGCGCGCTGCACGGGATGCAGCTCTCCGCCCTTGGCCAAACCCTCTATCGTCGTCACCTCCTGCCCCTCCACGGATGCCACTGGCAGGAGGCACGAGCGCCGGGGCTCCCCATCCACCAGGACCGTACAGAAACCACAGACGCCCTCTCCGCATCCGGGCTTCGCACCCGTGAGCCCGAGCTCCTCGCGCAGCACAAACAGTAGGGGCTTTTCTGGGTACGTGCTGATAATCCTCGTTTCGCCGTTGACCACGAGGCTTAGCTCTCTCTTCATAAGTACCGCTCCTTCTACCGAAGCCACATAGGCTACTAAGGCTCACTCCCATTCTATATTATTTCGGTGCTTGCGAACATATTGTTGAGAGCTAAGGAGATAACGTCGGCAGATAGGAGCCTGAGCAAACAAGAGGGCTGGGGATTTAATCCCCAGCCCCTCGAGGGAAAGGGCCGGTTACCTGCGCTCGCCCACGCGCGGGAACAGCTCCCCCTCCAAGGTCTGTCCCGGCGACAGCGCGAGCGGGTCGGTAACCACGTGGGGTTGACCAGTGTAGACGGTGTCGGCGTCCATGTAGATGATCACGTGCGCCACTCTTGGCTCGTCTGTCACGTTGGGGTTGGCCATGTGGGCGCACCTGCTGTGGTGGAAGGTACAGTCCCCTGCGCGCAGAGGCAGCGTCACCCTGGCGTCCCACTCTAGATCGGGACACAGGCTGAAGAGGCTGCGCGGGTCCTCTAGATTCTGCGCGGCCAGCTCTGTGCGGGTATGCGATCCGGGAATGAACGTCATGCACCCCCTCTCGACCGGCACATCACACAGCGCCACCCAGGCCGAGAGCGAGTGCGCGGAGCGCGCGTGCGGCCAGTAGGGCTGATCCTGATGGAATTCGGTGGCCGTGCTCTTCTGAGGTTGCTTGATAAGCACCTGGTCGTGCCATAGGCGTAGGGGCACGCCCGCGAGCGCCTCAGCTATCCTGGCCAGCTTGGGGTGCAGGGTGAGCTCACGAAGCACCTCGTCCTCGCGCCAGGCGTTGACGAGCTGTGTGAAGACCGAGCCCTTGTGGAGGCTCTGCATGCGCTCGGAGAGCCTCAACGCCGCCTCTCGAAATCTCTCCACCTCCTCCGGAGAGAGGGCACCGCGCACCCTGATGAAGCCCTGGCTTCGATAGAGCTGTACCGCCTCGTCGGTGACCTGGTCGGCCGTAGTGGTATGAGTGATCTCCACTATGTCCAGCATCTGCACTACCTCCTTCCTGTAGCACGATCTTCTCACAGCCGAGGGGTTTCTACTAGACTGAAAGACGCTAAAAGTAGCACAATATTGATTCAAGGGATACTTAGGGAGGACTTAGGTGGAGAGTTGGCCCAGGCTACCCAGGCAAATGGTGTTCAAGGGTGAGTACTGCCCGCTGGACGTCAACTTGCATAAGCTGGAAGCGCCTTGTCAGCCACACTCCCACGATTTTCTGGAGATAGCAGTGATCTTCGGTGGGCAGGGGGTGCATCGCACTATCCGAGGCGACCTGCCGGTGTCGCGAGGGGACGCCTTCATCCTCTGGCCCCAGAGTTGGCATGCCTTCCTGGATTGCTGCGGCCTAGAGGTATACAACTGCTGCGTCGGCCCCGAGCTGCTACACCGGGAGCTGGCCTGGCTAGGGGAGGATCCCGTCGCCGGCTGCATCTTCGGGGAAGACTCTCACGCCGAGGCGGAGATCGTGCACGTCAAGCTAACGGAGGGTGATACGGAGATCGCCAGGGGTCACTTCGAGGCCCTGCTCAGGTTCTCCGAGGACGCGGCCGTATCCCGGGTGGAGCGATTAGGGCATCTGCTGCTGCTGTTGGGGTTGCTGGCGAGGCGCTTCGTCGCGGAGGTGCTTGCCAGCCGCTTCAGACAGCACCCGGCGGTGGTCCGAGTGGTGCAGCTGTTGCGGACCGAGACGGATCGCGACTGGACGCTGCGCGAGCTGGCGGGAGAGGTAGCGCTCGAGCCCTCGTACCTGGTAAGGCTGTGCAAGGAACAGCTGGGACTACCTCCGATGACCTATCTGGCGAGGCTGCGCCTGGAGAAGGCGGCCCACCTGCTGCTGCGCACTGACCTCAGCATCACGCGGATCGCTTCCGAGGTGGGCTGGCCCGACCCTAACTACTTCTGCCGCAGGTTCAGGGCTTACTTCGGTCTGCCCCCGACCCTCTACCGCAAGCAGCTGGCAGGGGGCGAGGCCGATCAAGGTCCTCGCCCCTAGAATATGCGGAGCAGTAGCCTTAGCCCAACCAGCATCAGACCAAGTGCCAAAGCCCTCAGGATGGTCTTCCCACCCAGCCGTTGCGACAGCCTTGCGCCCACAGGAGCACCCGCCAGCACCCCTATCCCGAGCGCAAGCGTGCGCCTCCAACCAATGGTGAACTCGCCAGTGACTATGTGGGTGACGGTGCCCACGAAGC
Organism: Thermobaculum sp. T2p; assembly: GCF_059335935.1. Lineage (NCBI taxonomy): Bacteria > Bacillati > Chloroflexota > Chloroflexia > Thermobaculales (SeqCode) > Thermobaculaceae (SeqCode) > Thermobaculum (SeqCode) > Thermobaculum sp. T2p. The sequence goes on along the minus strand of NZ_JANZYQ010000015.1, from coordinate 28,335 downwards.
TCATGATCGCCAGGATGAAGTGGGAAGTAGCTGTGGCGATGTGCGTGGGATAATCCAGCAGCTGCACGAGCAGCGGCACGTGGATGATGCCCCCGCCAATGCCCAGCAGACTGGAGAGGAATCCTACTCCAAAGCTGAGCACGGCTCCCAGGGGGACGTTGACGTTGGCTGGGCGAGAGCTGCCCTCGGGGGCCTTGCCTCGCACGAAGATGTAGGTCGAGAGCGCCAGCAGCACGAGCCCAAACAGTGGGTCGAACACGCTTCGGGGTATGTAGCGGGTTACCAGTGCCCCTATGACCGCGCCGGGAGCGCTGGCGACGGCGAAGATAGTTCCCCGGTGGTAGTCTATCCTCCGCATGCGCGCGTAGGCTATAGAGCCCGCAGTAGCGTTCAGCCACACCACGGCTAGGGAGATGGCGGTGATGGTCTTGGCCGACTCGTGAGGATACATCAACAGGAGGATGGGCACTAAGAGGAAGCCCCCGCCCGCGCCTATAAGAGTGCCCAGGGCGCCCACGCAGAATCCAATAATCACCAATCCTCCCCAGGGCCATAGCAGCGACATATACCATATCCCTCCAACTCACACTAATCCATCAAACCGGCGGGCTATCGTATGTCCCTCCAGGTGCCGGCAACACGTACCAGCGGGGTTTCGGTAGATGGCCGCCGGTCGAGCTCATACCTCGATGATAGCGGTCGGCAGGCGTGCCGCTCAGTGTCAAGCCACAAGCGGTGGGGGGCAGGACTCCAGGGCGGGAACACTCCCTGCCTTGCCGGCTATCCTACCCCGCGGCACCAAGCCCTTACTCCTTGCGGAAGAGCTCATCCGGGTACTGCAGCGCGGCATCCCAGTAGATCCAGCCGTGGGCGCCGGCATCTTCAGCAGCCCGCTTCTGTGCTAGCCATTGTGGCAGACCGAAAGGTTGGCCATACTGTGTGTCCGGAAAGGCCGATAGGTAGGGTCGCACTAACGTGTTCACGTTGTTTCCCCTAAGGCGACGCTTGGCCCTGACGACGGACTCGTAGATGATCTCGTAAGGATGGGCGGAAGGTATCCTGTAGCCGCCCGTGCCCGGAGCGAAGTGATCTGGGTAGATCATGGGTGAGTAGTAGTCCAGGTAGGGAGCCAGCCGCTCCAGCACCTGTCCGGTGCCCTGTTCCTTCTCGCTCCAGACGGTGAGTCCATAGGTGTCCGCCGATATGAACACTTTGTGGGGCCTGATCCTGCCGGAGGCGTACCTGAGGAAGGCCTCTATTGTGTCGGGACGGTTGTAGCGCGTGCTGGGGGTGAGGTACTTCACCCTGCTCAAGTCGCCGTCCACCGGGAATCGGACGTAGTCAAACTGGATCTCGTCTATACCGCTCGTCGCTATCTCTTCGAGCAGATCTCCAAAGTATCTCCAGACCTTCTTGTTGAACGGGTCCACCCAGCGATGGCCTTTGTTGTCCTCCCAAACGCCTCCCCGGATATCGCGCACCGCCATGTCCGGGCGCGCAGTCGCCAGCGTCGGATCTCGGAAGGTAGTGAACCTGCCTATGACGTAGATCCCGCGGCGGTGCATGTCGCGCACGAACTCCCTGAGGTGGAAGTCCTCGTAGCTGGCACCTATCTGCCTGGCGAGGGGGACTTTGCTCGTCCACACCTTGCCGTCGTCGTTCTTGACGTTGATGACGATCGCGTTCAGCTCGGTCTCCTCGATGAGCTGCATGAACCTCCTGTAGACCTTGGGGTCACCGATGCCCGAGACGTACACGGCCTTGGCGACGAACGGCGTGAGGGAGATGTCTCCCAGGTTGCGAGCTGTGATCCTGCGCGTGAGCTTCCTGTAGCCTGGAGCCATCACAGTGAGCTCCCTCGCGCCGGCTGGTGCCCGTAGTGCGAACTTACCGGCCTCGTCTGTCCTCCCCATAGCTTCATCCATGTATACCCAGGCTAATCTCACCGGCCTGCCGTTTTCATCCAGCACCCTGCCGGTGTAAGTCACTGTACGGGCATCCTGCCCCTCTCTGGATTCGACCGTCGGGGAGGGCATCCCAGGCTTCTCCCCCGATGGTCGTGCCGCAGGAGTGGGGCTTGGGTCCGGTGTGGCGGTGGGGTCGCTCGGGACCAAGGGGGGTGTGGGTGTGTGCTGGCTGGTCATGGTGGGGGGTGGGTTGGCATTATTGGAAGTGTTGGTGTTTCCAAAGCCGCATGCGGTCAAAAGCATAGACAAGATCGACAGAGAGACCACAAAATATGCTAACTTATCTCGCACCAATAACTGTTCTCCTTCTACTGATGGTTGCACAGTAGACGACTTTGCATTTTAGCTGCAATTGCTTGCCATCTGCAAGCAGATGCAAGATAACAACACAGGGGGGATGTATAGGTGAAACTTCTAGATAAGATAGCGCTCGTTACCGGAGCGAACAGCGGTATAGGCAGGGCGATAGCATTGCTCTTTGCACGCGAGGGCGCCGACGTCGTGGTGCACTACTGGCAGGACGTCGATGGGGCTCAGCGCACCGCGGCGGAGATCCGTGCGTGTGGCAGATGGGCGGAGATCGTGCAGTCGGACCTGTCCGAGCCCCAGAACGCCTCCAGGATGTTCGACAGGGTCCTACAGATCGTCGACAGGATAGACGTGCTGGTCAACAACGCCGGCACCGGCTCGGGCTATCCCGACTCTCTGTCCACCCCGCTTGAGGATTTCATGCGTGTGATGAACGTTAACCTCGTCAGTCCCTGGGTGCTGTGCCAGAGGGCTGCGGCTCTGATGGCTGAGAGGGGTGGAGGCGTGATAATCAACATCAGCTCGGTGCACGAAGATACTGCTACCCCAGGAGGTGCGGCTTACGGTGCCTCTAAGGCGGGGCTGCGCAGCATCATGCGCACCCTGGCGGTAGAGCTAGCACCCCGCGGGATCAGGGTGAACAACATCGCTCCCGGCACGATCGTCACGCCGATGACGGAGGCTGCGCTGCTCGATCCTGGGACGATGGAGTACGTCCGCCGCAGGATACCGATGGGCAGGCCTGGTATGCCGGAGGAAGTAGCGAACGTGGCACTCTTTCTGGCATCCGATGATGCCAGCTACGTCACCGGCGCCACCTATTACGTGGACGGAGGACTCTTGCAGCGTATGGGTGGCGTGTGAGCTACAGCAGCCCTCCCAAGGTCAGCCAATAGTACACGATGTACCCGCCAGCTAGCAGCAGGAGCACCGCCGAGGCGGGTTGCACCCAGCGCGACAAGGTTCTTACCCTGCGGATGGCGGCGCCGGAGAGGACGGCCGCAGCTAGCGTTAGGGCCGCCAGCACAGCTCCCATCCCGAGGGCGTAGCTCACAAACTGCCACAACCCCCTCACGGTGTCGCCCGCGCTGAGGGTCCCGCCTACCACTATCAGGAAGATGGGCAGGGTGCACCCGAGGGAGCAGGCTCCATAGGCCAGGCCATACAGGAAGTAGGCCCCGAGGTTGCGCCCTCGCGCCCGGCTGCCGATGCGGTCGGCTACCCTCTCTCCCAGGCTGGAGTAGACCATGTGCCCGCCAAGCATCCGGCCGCCTAGGAAAACTAGTGCGACTCCCACGATGAGCCCCACCCAGGGGAAAACGCCAGCGACGCTCGTGGTGACGGCTGCCAGCACCACCCCCATGGTACCGAACAGGAGCACGAAGCCCAGCGTCACCATCACGCTGATCCCCAAGGCTCGGCCCAGCTGAACTCCCTTGTGCTCGGTACCATCTCCAAGATAGTACGCGAGGTACGCGGGCAGGAGGGCGAAACCACAAGGATTGACCGCAGCCACCATACCGGCGACGAAGGCGTAGCCGAGAGGTAGCGCGCTGCCCAGTGAGCTCATGAGCCTGCTCCAGCTGAAGGCTATCGCCTCCACACCGCCCGTGACCTGGCTGAAGCGGTTGCCGGTAGCGATCGCCGCTGCCAAGGCTACTATCAGTACCAAGAGTGATGCTATGAGGCCGTACTGCTCCCTCTTCTGATCGACCCTAAAGGCTCTCACTTCTATCCCACCTTCTCAGCGATCATGGCCGCCACTTCCTCGAGAAACCTGCGGTCCTCATCGGTGAAAGCTGCCAGCTCATCGGAGTCTATGTCGATCTCCCCTAATACCTGAAGCCCTTTCTTGATGGGCACTACGATCTCTGATCTGGTGCCGGGAAAGCACATCAGGTAGCGTGGGTCTTGGCTCACGTCGTCCACGACCTCTGTCTGACCGCTGGCTGCGGCTGCGCCGCAGACGCCCTGCCCGATGGGGATGACGACGTGCTCCGTGGCCTGAGGTCCCTTCCATGCCTCCAGCACGAGGTGGTCCCCCCGCACCATGTATATGCCCGTCCAGCTGTAGTGGGGGAAGCTGTCCTGGATGACCTCCACGACCCGCTGTAGGAGCTCCCGCCCCTCCAGCGTCTCTACCGCTCTGGCTATCTTCGCCTTGGCGTCGCCGTAGCTTAACATGCTTCTATCCTCTCGCTCTCACTTTGACCAGGTAACTCGAAGATCCGCGGACGGTCTCGCCCGCGATCCTCAGCGCAGACTTGATCTGCATCTGTACCATTTTACCTTGCGCTGGGTCAAACAGCAGGGTGGTATAGGCCCTTCCTCGAGCTTTTCCCCCGAAGATCTCCGCGGTGACCGGAGAGCTGGCAGTGATCACTGCCAGCCGCCTGCCCTGGATGTCTCGTGTGCCCTCGAAGGTGTACTCAGAGGTTCCCTCTGGGGATGTCGACTGCCAGCTGTCACCAGGCTGTGGAGCGCGCTCCGGCAGCTCCACACCGAAAAGGGTACCTCTCTGCAACGTTGAGGCCAACGGCGACATGGCCTCTGAGCTGGCCTCCAGTCTCAGGATACGGCCTTGTGAGTTGACCTGCACCCTCATGCCCAGCGCCCTCAACTCCTCCTGGGTGGCAGCCTGCCGCCTCCGCTCTCCGCGCCGCCCTCCGTTGGACGTCAAGAGACCGTCGTAGCGTAGGGATAGGGTGGCCGTACCACCTTCGATGCGCTCGACCGTGAGGGTGTAGGTGTACTCCGCCTCGGTGCGCAGGGGGGAGCTGTCACCAGCGGGCTCAAACTCGAAGACGGTGCTCCCAATATAGTTATAGCTCTCTCCTGGCTTGAAGCTGTACCGCAGGGTCAGCCCCGCGGGCGTCGGGGTAGCTTGCGGGGTGGGGGTGGGCGGGAGCGTCGGAGTCGATGGCAGGGGCGGCGTGGGCATGGAGGGGAGCATGGCCGTGGGACTTGCAGCCGCCACGGCGGTGGGGCTACCGCTAGGCTGGGTGGGCTGGGGTCTCATAGCCTTACCTCCGAATAGGGAGCAGCCGGCGACGGCCAGCGCGCACGCCAGCAGCATACCCAACGCCACTCGACTCCTAGCGCCTACGAGCATCTCTGATACCTCTCCCGTACGAGGTTTGACGAAACAGTTGGAAGATTTTAACATACTGAGGGATAAGGGCCCTAACCTGGCCCATAGCTGCCCCTTTGGCGGTATATTTTAATGAGAATTTGGCTGTGTTCTGGAGGTGATGGGATGCCCGATAGGAAGTACGACCTGGTAGTGATAGGTGCTGGCATCGTGGGCTTGGCCTCGGCGATGGAGATCCTCAAGAGGCATCCAACGCTACGGCTAGCCGTGCTCGACAAGGAGGAGCAGATAGCTCAGCATCAGACCGGGCACAACAGCGGAGTCATCCACTCGGGCATCTACTACGCTCCAGGCTCCCTCAAGGCCAAACTGTGCGTCTCGGGCAAGCAGAAGCTCATACAGTTCTGCCAGGAGCATGACATACCCTACGAGCTCTGCGGCAAGATCATAGTGGCCACCACGGAGGAGGAGCTGCCACGGCTTCAGAACATCTACGAGAGGGGCATAGCCAACGGCGTGCCGGGGGTGGAGATCATCGGTCCGGAACGCATCAAGGAGATCGAGCCTGAGTGCGAGGGCATCCGGGCCATATGGTCCCCCACCACCGGCATAGTGGACTTTGGGCGCGTCGCCCAGGCCTACGCCGACGAGGTACAGGCCCGTGGTGGCGAGATCCTTACCGGGCACGAGGTGTTTGACATAAAACAGAAAGGTGGGCTCTACAGCTTAGAGACGAGCCGAGGGTCGGTGGAATCGAAGTACATAGTGAGCTGCGCGGGGCTGTACGCCGATCGCATCGCGGAGATGACCGGCGCTCCCAAGTACCCGAAGATCGTGCCCTTCAGGGGCGACTACTACGTCCTGCGTCCTGAGAAGAGGCGCTTGGTGCGGGGGTTGATCTACCCCGTGCCGGATCCGCGCTTCCCGTTCCTGGGGGTGCACTTCACGCGGAGGATGGACGGGGAGGTGTGGCTGGGGCCCAACGCCGTGTTGGCGTTCGCCCGCGAGGGCTACAAGCGCACGGACTTCAACGCTCGCGACCTACTGGAGGCCTTGACTTACCGGGGCTTTGGATTGTTGGCTTGGCGGTACTGGCGCATGGGGTTGGAGGAGATGTATCGCGACTTCAGCAAGGTGGCCTTCTTGGCCGCGCTCAAGCGTTACGTCCCCTCGATCAAGGAGGAAGACATGCTGCCCGGGCCGGCAGGTGTGCGAGCCCAGGCGCTGGCTCCCGATGGCAGCCTTGTGGACGATTTCGTGTTCAATAGATCGGGCAACGCCCTTCACGTGCGCAACGCGCCATCCCCGGCAGCGACCTCGTCCATCGCGATAGGCGAAGTGATAGCCTCTACGGCCGCCAAGGCTTTCGACCTTCCAACGCCGGTAGCACACTAGCCCTCCACGCCCCCGTGGCGACAGCCGTAGGTCGTCAAGGGGAATCTAGGGTCCCTTCGCGCCGGTTCCGTCCTGCTGAGGCTTGATCGCCTGTGCCTCTACTGAACTTGTGACGCGCTCGCGTAGCCCAGGCACTCTCTCCATCAGCTCGGCGATCTTCATTCCCGTGAGGCTCTCCACCAGCGTGGGCGCGATCGCGACCATCCTCGCCAGGTCGTTCATCACCTGGTTGACGCCCGAGCCGTTGGCACCGTCACCAGTGGAGATGACGGTGATGCGGTCCACCTGCGACAGCGGCTGCGACATCTTGGCGAGCATCTCTGGCAGGTTTGTGATGATCTTATCCAATATGGCGGCCTCGTTGTAGCCCTGGAAAGCCTCCGCCTTCAGGCGCATAGCCTCCGCCTCGGCGGTCCCCTTGGCCTTGATGATCTCTGCTTCGGCCTCTCCGGTAGCGCGTATCACGTCTGCTTGCGCTTGGCCCTGATTGCGGGTAGCCTCGGCACGCCCCATGGCCTCCAGGATCTGTCTCTGTTTCTCTGCCTCTGCTAGCAACTGGATGCGCTGTCTCTCGGCCTCCGCGGCCTTGAGGACGGTGGCCTGCAGCTCGCGCTCCCTGCGGGCGATCTCGGCTTCTTGCACCTTAATCTGTTCCTCGCGCTCGATCCGCTGCACGCGCACCTGCTCGGCAACCACTTGCTGCTGCATCACATTGGCCTGGATGTCGTAGGCCTTGTCCGCTATGGCCTGCTGCTTCTTGACGGCCGCAAGGTACTCGGCCTTCTTGAGCTCCAGGTCCCGTCTAGCCTCGGCCTGACGTGCCTCCGAGGCAGTCTGGGCTATCACCGTCTCCTGCTGGGCGAGTGCCTGTGCGACAGCCGCTTCGCGCGCTGTCTCGGCCTGGCGGATGGCTGTGTCCCTTGCTGCCTCAGCGGCGGCTATGTTGGCTTCCTTTTGGATCCGAGCGATGTCGGGCTTGCCCATGTTGGCGATGTACTCGTTCTCGTCGCGCACCTCTTTGATGGTAAAGCTCACGATCTCCAAGCCCATCTTGGAGAGGTCCTCAGCTACGTTGGCCCTCACCCGATCCGAAACCATCTCTGGCTCCTTGACTATCTGCTCGACCGTCAGCTGCCCGATGATGCCCCTCAAATGTCCCTCCATCACCAGGCGGATCAGGCTCTCGCGCTCCTGGGGAGGCTTGGTGAGGAACTGCTCCGCAGCCGTCTTGATGCTGGTGGGGTCGTTCTTGACCTTGATCTGGGCCACGGCCTCCACATTGACCGCGACGCCCTGAGTGGTGTACAGGTCGCGCTCAGGGGAGACGTCGAAGCTCATCAGCTCGAGCGATAGCTCCTTAGCCGACTGGAGCATCGGGATCACTAGCCTGCCCCCACCAGTGACGATATGAGTGCCTCCTAGGCCATAGATGATCAATGCCTGGTTGGGGCCAACTTTGCGGAACATTCTAGAGATCAGTGCCAAGATCAACACCAATATGAGCGCCAGGATGATCGCTATAGTTATGACTATGGTAGTCATGGCTTATCCTTCCCCTCCGATTGACTTTGTAGGCCGCCTGCGCCGATCCCCTTCAGGTCTTGAACACCTAGATCGTGCTCCTCCAGCAACTTTGCCAATGGGCGGACGTAGGCTATCCCCCGCTCGTACCTAAGGATCACCACCTGCTCCCCGCGGGGAATCGGCGAACCATCTTCGCTGCGAGCGCCCTCGCTGCGCGTCGTGCCGTGCTGTGTGAAGATGATCTCTCCAATGCGGCTGCCGGACATCGGGATACTCACTCTTGCCAGCATCCCCTCCAGCCTGTAGTCTCCAGCCCTGAGCACGGGTGTCTGCCCTGGGAGTATCACCCTGTCCAGCAGGAGGAATACGGAGGAAGCCCCCACCATACCACCCAGTATCGCGATCGTGAGCACTGCTAGGCTGCTTAGTTCGCCCCATCTAGTGAGTATGTAACCTATACCACCAAACCATGTTATAAACGCCATGAGTGTGGATACGTTGAGAGGCGATGTCTCATGTGGTGAGCTAGAATCGACATGTGTCAGATTGTGTCCATCTGGTGGGAGATGCGCCTCATGCCCTAGCCCCGGCAGGTGCAGCTCAGCAGCAGCAAACCCCAGCAGGAAGCTGAGGATCACGAACGCGAGCCCAAATACAAAGAGCCCCAAGAACACATATGACATTTTTCTCCAGCCTACTAGCTATTTCTATCACAACTAGCTAGGCTTTGCAACGTTGGTCATATTTTGACATATATTTCTTGCTTGAATTCGGGGAATCGGTATTGACACTATTAGCACATCTATCTATTATCTGTACCAACCAAAAACCGATTTATGGGAGGTGGTATTTACTGGTTATTGTATGGATTTATCCTTAATCTAGTCCAAGCACTAATGGTAGGAGGAGTAGTTTACCATGAGCTGGGAGACAGACAAACAGAACGAGATCTATGATCTAGTGATAGAGATGCGTAAGCGAGGTTGTCGTATGACGCGCAGGGACATCTTGCGCCTTGGGGCGTTCGCGGGACTTAGCGTCACCGGTATATTACCTTTGCTGACGGCTTGTGGTCCCTCCACCTCAGGTACTCCTGCGGCCGGTGGACCATCTAGTAGGACTCCAGAGCCCACTCCTGTCAGGGTGGCTGGAGAGGAAAACGCTGAGCTTACTTACTGGGGCGCCTGGGGAGGCACCGCTCTCAACGCCGAGAAGCTCTCCGTAGACAAGTGGAACAGACTTCATCCCGATATGAAGGTCAAGGCGCTCTCAGTAAACGACATTGATCAGAAGTTCCTTGTCGCTGTAGCTGGTAGGAGGCCTCCCGATATCATCAAACTCGATAGGTTTATGCTACCAGGCTACGCCCTTAGCGGTGCCATTCAAGACCTTACCGATCGTATCAACTCCGACAACATCGATGTGAACCAATGGTTCAAGGCTTGTATGGATGAGACTAAGCTTAACGGCAAGTACTACGGCCTGCCTTGGAATACGGATGATCGTGGCTTGTGGTACAACAAGGAAATCCTTGATAAGGAAGGTATCAAGGCGCCTCCCAAGGACACAGATGAGTTACTGCTGATGGGCAGGGAGCTCACGCAGAAGCAAGGCAATAGGCTCAAAAGGATAGGTTTTGATGGCTACGGAGGTAACTGGCACATAGGTTGGCATTGGGCCTGGGGTGGTGAATGGCTGAAAGATAACAACCGCAGGGCTAACTGGAACAACGAGATTGGCGAGGCTTGGCTCAGCTGGCTGGCCCAGAACAAGAAGGACTTGGGAGGGCCCCAAGCCGTAGACGTGTTAAGTAGGTCCTTCCAGGGGGAAGCTCAGGGACCGTACTGGCGTGGGCAAATAGTCATGGTATGCGATGGTAACTGGGTTGCTGGAGACTGGAAGAAGTATGCCCCTAATGTAGATATGGGGGTAGTACCGGTGCCTAGACCCAAGGAAATGCAGGATAAGGGTCCAATCACGTGGTCAGGAGGATTCGCTTTCTGCCTTCCAGAGGGTGTGTCCGATGAGAAGGCAGATGCGGCTTGGGAGTTCATCAAGTTCAAGTGTACAGATGAGGAGGTGGTGCTAGCACTAGCCAAGGATACTGGCCAGATGCCTGCGATCGAGAGTTTGGCTAGAGACGAGCGCTACCTGTCGGCCAACAAGTTTAACAAGACCTTTGTCGACTTGATGCCTTACTCGCGCTTCCGCGATCTAACACCAGTTGGTCAAGAGCTGTGGTTCGACATAATATGGCCGATGCCTAATGACGTGTTCTATGGCAGGAAGACCGTCAAGCAGGCCCTGGCTGAATCCGAGGAGAAGGCCAATAAGGTACTCGACAGAGGCTGGAAAGAGGTGGAGAGGGGATAGATCGACCCCTCTCCATATGTTGATTTGCATATTCAGAGGGTAAACATATGGCTACAGTAGCTGCTCGTAGTACAGTGGCTCGCCCGCGCAGGATCACACGTCGCAAGATTATGGATAACCTGGTAGGCTATCTTTTTATATCCCCGTGGATCATAGGCTTTTTCGGACTTACTGCCTATCCAATGCTCATGTCGCTCTACTACAGTTTCACAGACTACAACGTCTTGCGTCCCCCTGTATGGATTGGGCTTGAGAACTACCGTGAGCTATTCTTCGAGGATGAGCGCTTCTTGGTGACTCTATTCAACACTGCCTACTACGTGGCTTTCTCTGTCCCAATAGGATTAGTACTAGGGTTCTTGCTGGCGCTACTCCTTAACCAGAAGGTGCCTGGAATGACGATCTTTCGCACGCTGTACTATCTGCCTGTAGTCACGCCTGCCGTGGCCACTGCAGTGCTATGGCTGTGGGTGCTTGAACCTAATTTTGGGTTGCTCAACAGGGCACTGGGGTTAGTGGGTATTCCTGGCCCTCCCTGGTTAGCTAGTCCTTCCTGGTCTAAGCCTGCCCTGATCTTGGTGAGCTTGTGGGGAGTTGGAGGATCAATGGTGATCTACCTAGCAGGTTTGCAGGGTATACCACAGCACCTATATGAAGCTGCGGCGATCGATGGGGCAGGTGCCTTGGCGAAGTTCTGGCACGTAACAGTGCCGATGATGAGCCCGGTGTTGTTCTTCAACCTCATAATAGGCCTTATTGGCGCCTTCCAAGAGTTCGTCTTACCTTACGTGATGACACGTGGGGGACCGGTGGACTCGACGATGTTCTATGTGCTGTATCTGTGGCTGAACGCTTTTGACTACTTCCGTATGGGGTATGCTTCGGCCATGGCCTGGACACTATTCGTAATAATCCTATGCGTCACCCTGCTCACCTTCAAGGTGGTTGCTAGATATGTGTACTACGAGCATATGTAATTGGAGGGCAGAGCTATGAGTGGAGTGTTGGTACGTCGGCGGGTTGGCAGCACGGAGTCTAAAGCTGTGGAGGAGAGGGGTGTCATGAGCTACGTGTCCCTCATACTGCTGGTGGTGGGTGCAGTAGTTGTCACCGCGCCCTTTGCATGGTTAGTGCTGACCTCCCTCAAACCTAATCAGGAGTTGTTCAGCCAGAACCCTATACCCCAACATCCAACCCTCGACAACTATTACAACGTCTTCCGGCTCGTACCGTTCTTGACATATGCACGCAACTCATTCTTCGTTGCCACACTCTCGACGATCGGTACGGTGATCACCTCCTCGCTATGTGGTTATGGGTTTGCCCGCCTACGTTTTTGGGGTAGAGAGCCACTCTTCATCTTTGTACTTTCCACCCTGATGCTGCCTGGTGCGGTCACCCTCGTGCCGGTGTTCATTATATGGCGAAATCTGAACCTGATAAATACCTACTACCCGCTTATAGTGCCTGCTTGGTTGGGGGGAGGAGCTTTCAACATCTTCCTGATGCGACAGTTCCTGCGTACGATCCCGGCTGAGCTGGAGGAAGCGGCGCGTATCGATGGAGCCTCCAGTTTGCATATCTGGTGGAAGATCATGCTGCCGCTGGCGAAGCCCGCGGTGACGACCGTCGCTATATTCAGCTTCATGGCCAGCTGGAACGACTTCACTGGGCCGCTGATCTACCTGAACGATGAGTCTCTCTTCACCCTGCCTCTGGGGCTGAACAAGTTCGTTAGTCAGCACGGCACCGAGTGGGGAGCCCTGATGGCTGCCTCTACCATGGTCGCTGCCCCCATGATCGTGCTATTCCTCGTGGCTCAGAGGTACTTCGTCCAGGGGATAGTGCTGACCGGACTGAAGGGTTAGAGGCTGGAGCACTGTACCTCTAGAAGGCATATAATGCTGTGGGAGGTGTGCGTGTCGGAGCGACCCATACTGTATAGCCACGAGCGTTGAAGCCCCTGCAGGGCGGTCAAGGAGTTCCTTGGCCAGCTGGGCGTAACGTACGAGTTACGGGACGTCACTAGGGACCCTAGTGCTTTGGAGGAGTTCCTAAGGCTTGGCGCCCCCCTACCTCCGGTCGTGCTCTACAGGGGTAAGTGGGTTGCTGGCTATAAACCCGAGGAGATCGAGGAGCTTTTATTTGAGCTCTTGGACTAGGCCGCTTCAAGAGGCTGGGCGCGGACTTTGTCCGCGCCCAGCTGGGAGGGCAGATCAGTTCGCCTCTGGAGGAGGTAGGACCCCATCGCCTGGGGTGGAGGGGAAGGCGATGGGGCCACAAGGAGGAGGATGCACATGGGGGTGGTGCCCGTTGCTAGTTTAACATATAATGAGGCACTTGCGCTAGTACCTGCCATAGGAATATTATGTATGCGTCGAATGATGTGATGTGGGGTTGAGATGTCAGATAGCCTATCGGACCCTGCTAGGCTTGCGGCTATACGTAGGATAAGGGATAGCAACTTATGGCCCAGAGAGTCCCTAGACAGGCTCTCGAGAATCGCCGCCAAGCTCCTGCACGTGCCAGTTGCTCTGGTGTCCCTGGTGGGTGATCGAGAGCAGTTCTTCGCAGGTCAGGTGGGCCTGCAGGATCCAGTGGCCTCGGAGAGGACCACGCCTCTTTCCCATTCGTTCTGCAAGCATGTGGTCATCACCGATGCACCACTTGTAGTGGAGGATGCTAGACAGCATCCCTTGGTGATGCACAACCCTGCTATACAAGACCTGCAGGTGGTTGCTTACTGCGGTGTGCCGCTCCGGACCGAGGGGGGAGAGGTCTTGGGATCGCTGTGTGCTATCGACCATGTCCCCCGTAGGTGGTCGCAGGAGGATGTGGAAACGCTCAAGGATCTGGCAGAGGCCGTGATGGCCGAGCTGCGCCTGCAGGAGCTGCTGCTGGCCACCGAGCAGGAGCGTAGCGAGAAGGAGGCGCTCCTGCAGGCGGTGAGCGATGGCATATATGTCATAGATCCCGACGGGCGTTGCACTTTCATCAACGAGGCGGCCGCAAGAATGCTGGGTTACGACTCCGAGGAGCTCATAGGCCAGCACATGCACCGCAAGGTGCACCATCACAGGCCCGATGGCTCCGATTATCCCGAGCAAGAGTGCCCAGTGCACCGCACGCTGCTCACTGGTCAACCTTTCCATAGCCTGGAGGAGTTCATGTGGCGCAAGGACGGCACGGGCTTTCCCGCCGAATACTCCTCCAATCCGATTGTGATAGGCGGCAAGGTGGTGGAGGCAGTCGTTACCTTCCGGGACATAACGCAGCGCTACATGGTCGATCAGGTCCGCAGGGAGTTTCTCCAGGAGATAGACGAGGAACGTCGCCGCCTGGAGGCGATCCTAGAGAGCTTACCGGTGGGCGTATTGATCGCCGAGGCTCCCTCTGGGCGGATAGTGCAAGGCAATGGCCAGGTGGAGGCCATACTTGGTCATCCACCGCTGCGTTCCAACTCCATCGAGGAGTACTCGGAGTGGCATGGATTTCACGAGGACGGTACGCCCCTGCGGCCGCAGGAGTGGCCGCTGGCGCGTGCTGTCCTGCGGGGCGAGACGGTGTCCGGTGAGGAGGTCCAGTACCGTAGGCCGGACGGCAGCATCATCTGGCTCACCGTGAGCGCTGCCCCCATCCATAACAGCCGGGGTGATGTGGTGGGCGGCGTAGCAACTTTCCAAGACGTCACGGCCCGGCGACGGTCCGATGAGGAGCGCGAGCAGCTGCTCCAAAGGGAGCAAGCCGCCCGTGCCGAGGCGGAGCGCATAGCCCAGGCCCTATGGCGCAGCGAGGAACGTCTGCGCTTGGCCCTGGAAGCTGGGCGGATGGGCACTTGGGACTACGAACCTGGAATAGATCGTATGTCGCTCTCCTCCACTATGGAGGAGATGCACGGCTTGCCGGTGGGTGGCTTCCACGGAGGATTTGAGGACTTCCTTCTCCTGGTGTATCCGGCCGACAGGCTCAGGCTGCGTGACGCGCTGGATGCTGCGGCCCGCCACGGCGGTAGCTTCCACTCTGAGTACCGTTTGGCGTCGGCCGATGATGGCTTTAGATGGATCGAGATCCGCGGCAGGGTGTTCTACGACCCCTCAGGTAACCCAGTGCGCCTCAGCGGCGTGTCGGTGGACGTCACTGACCGGAAGCGTGCGGAGGACTCCCTGCGGTTTCTAGCTGAGGCTGAACGAGTACTTGGCAGCTCGCTGGATTATGACTCCACGCTGCAGAGCATTGCCCAGCTGCCGGTACCCTTCCTGGCTGACTGGTGTGCCCTGGACCTGCAGGACGCAGACTCGCACTCTCGAAGGGTGGTGAGCGCCCGCTGGGACCAGGCCTCCTCCCAGGTAGTGGTGGAGGAGTGGGAGGGAGGCGAGAATCCTGTGTGGCAGACGGTGGTGGGTAAGAGCCAACCCCTGCTCCTGCCAGAGGTGACCCAGGAGCTGCTGGATCGCTATCTGCCGAACCCTGAGCAGCAGGAAATGGTCGCCTCCTTGGGGGCGCGCTCCGTGATGGGTGTGCCTCTCGCCACTCGAGGGCGGGTGAACGGCGTGCTGTGGTTCTTGGTCACCACGTCGGAGCGCATCTACACGGAGGACGACCTGTCGCTGGCCCTGGACCTGGCGCAGCGAGCGGCGCTGGCGGTCGAGAACGCGCGGCTGTACGATGACCTCCAGGAGCAGGCTGGGCAGCTACAGCAGCTGGCTGAGGCCGCGCTGGTGATCAACGCTGCTACCTCCCTGGACGCTATCCTGCGGGCTGTCAGCGAGACCGCGCGCAACATCATAGGCGCGCATCTGTGCCTAGCCTACCTGGCAGCCGACTGGGAGCTCGAGAAGGCGCTGGCCTCTTCCTCGTGCTCGGAGCGCTACTCACGGTGGTCGGGTTGGACTCCCTCCCCTGAGCTGCTGCGGTCCTTGGTCGATGTCCTGGGGGAGTCGCGCACCGCTCGGCTGACTCCCTCTGATATGCAGGCCGATGAGCGCTACTCGCAACTCCTCGAAGGTGAGCGCAGCGATCCTCCTCTCCGAGGACTCCTGCTGGCGGCCCTCACTGACAGAGAGGGCAACAGGATGGGCATGGTGGTGCTAGCGGACAAGCGACAGGGCGAGTTCACGCTACGCGACCAGGCCATGCTCCTCCAGATCGCCCAGCTGGCCTCAGTGGCCACGGACAACTTCCAACTCCTGCGACAGACACAGGAGGCGGTGCAGATGCGCTCGGAGTTCCTCGCGATGGTCTCCCACGACCTGAAGAACCCCCTGGTATCGGTCAAGGGTATGGCCCAGCTGCTCCGTCGCCAGCTCGAGAGGGGCGACTGTCTGGACGTCCCAAGGTTGATCGAGGGGCTCGACAAGATAGACTCCGTGGCGACGAGGATGAGCGCCCAGATCAACGAGCTGCTGGACACAGCCCGACTCCAGATGGGTGAGCCTCTGGAGCTCGATGTCCACCCATTTGACCTGGTATCTCTGGCCCGGCAGCTGGTGGAGCAGCACGCCCGCACGACCAGCAAGCACAACGTCGAGCTGAGGACCGAGCTCGAGCAACTGGTCGGGGAGTGGGATCAGCTGCGCATCGAACGGGTGCTATCCAATCTCCTATCCAACGCCATCAAGTACAGCCCCGAGGGTGGGGACGTGGTGGTGACCGTCCGCAAGGAGGAGGAAGAGGGGCACACCTGGGCGGTAGTTGACGTAACTGACCAGGGGCTAGGCATACCCAGCCGGGAGCTCCCCAGGATATTTGACCGGTTTTACCGAGCGAGCAACGTGGAGGGGAGGATAGGCGGTACTGGGGTGGGGCTGGCCAGCGTGCGCATGATCGTGGAGCAGCACGGTGGGCGCGTGTCCGTCACCTCGCAGGAGGGACAGGGCTCGACCTTTAGTGTGTGGCTTCCCCTGCCGGGCGCGGCCTGATCACGGCGCGGTCCGGCAACGTCTGTAGGCCTGCCTTGCGGCCCTGATGCCTTCCCGTAGAGAGGTGAGCAGCGCGGGGGGATAGGCCGGGATCGTACACGCGGCCATTTTTTCCACTACATCCGGCCTACCTACGAGTACCGGTCTGCACCATGACGCTAGGTCCTGATTGCGCCACACGATGAACTTCTCCATTGGTAACCACTTGCCCTGCTGTCGATCGTACCACAGCGCTCTTCTGCCTGCCTCGTGCAGGAGCACCACACCGCCAGCGATATCCCAGATTCTGGGAGTCCGTAGCAGGGCAAAATCCATCCACCCCTGCGCTATCGCCGCCAGGTCATAGGCTATAGAGCCTGTAGATCGAGTGTCCATGATGCGCAAGCCTGTGCGGGCCACATGGGGAGTGGTCTTGAAGCCGGGGTGCCTGACCCCGAGCAGGCCAGAGCCTGGCGCCTCCCGGGGCTGCAGGGGGTGGTCGTGCCTGAACGCGCCGCCTCCCCGCCTGGCATGGAGCACCTCCCCGGTACCAAGCCAGATGGCCCCGACCACGGGTACTCTTCGGTACAACACCCCCACGGATATCCCGTGCATGGGCAGCCCTTTGAGGTAGTTGATGGTGCCATCTATAGGATCTATCACCCACTGGTAGTCAGCGTCTTTCCCAAAGCTCTCTCCTTCCTCGCCCACCATGCCGTGGGACGGGAAGTGAGACCTGATGTGCTCGGCGAACAGCTGCTGGATTTCCCTATCTACCTGAGTAACGGGATTGGAGACGTTCTTGCCCTTGTACTCCACCACGAGCTCATCCCTACGGGCCACGGCTATCTCTGCTGCCCGAGACAGCATCTCAAGGGCCCCTCGTTCTATCCTCTCCAGCTCATCGGAGCTGCTCACCTCTTCACCCCTTGGCCGCGCCCTTCCGCCTGCGGAGGGCGTCCCTAAGCTCTCTGTAGCCTATCAGCCGCACGTCCTCGGATTCCACGAAGCTTGCCAGCTCGTCGCTCGTGAACGCCTCGTAGTCGGCTACTCTGGCTTGCCAATCTGGCGCGATCGTTTCCAGCTCCGGTGTCTCTATGGCTGGATGGATGATCATCAGGGACAGACCCTCCGGCAGATCGGCTATAGCCCGCTTGGCCTGCTCCACCCTGTCCTCTGAGTCGTCCAGCGGGAGCATCGTGAGGTTGTCAAACGGGATAACGCCGGCAGCTACAGCGTCCTCATACACCTTCAGCATGAGATCGACGTCGAACCCTGGGTTGCTTCGGATCCACTCAGGAGTCTGCGATGCTAGGAAGGGCGGTATCTCGTTGTCCAACGCTAGGTCGATGTAAGCCTGCGCGAAGCGAGGGTGGAACACCGTTCCCATGTGCGAGTCCAGGTGCGTTACATCTATGCCCGCGGCCATCGCTCTAGTTAGCTGGGCCGAGATCTCGTGCACCACTGCGTCGAGATGAGCATCCACTTGTACCCTGACAGGACTCTGGGGCATGTACCCCTCCTCATCTAGCAGGCCGCTGGCTGAGTCCGCTGTGGATACGGGCCTCCATCTGTAATTGGACCACTCACAGTTGAGGGTGAGGTGCACACCCATATCCGCCTCCGGGTGCTCCCTGCAGTACTGGGCGACCGCCGGAAACCATGGGCAGGGCACCATCGTTGCCGCACAGGTTACCAGCCCAATGCTGAACAGGTCTCGTATGGCTGGCAGGGTGGCGTGACACATGCCTATGTCGTCTGCGTGTATCACTAGTAGCCTCGTGCCTGATCCGTAGCCTAGTCTTTCCAGTGCTATGCTCAACTTCTTCTCCTCATGGCTGTTTAGTGTTGTAAGTGATTTTACATCTCCATGGGCAGGGATTCAGGGCCGCTTATCGGTAGCCTGAACCAGAATCTTGAGCCCTCCCCCTCGCGGGAGCTCATACCTATCTTGCCCCCGTGGCGCTCTACAATGTTGCGACAGATGTATAGCCCTAGCCCCAGGCCTGAGTAGTTGCGGTGTGGGACGTTTCTCCCTCGGAAGTACAGCCCGAACACCTCCGGCTGCTGGTCCTCGGGTATACCTATGCCGTAGTCAGTCACGCTGACCTCCACTTCGGAGCCGTCCCGCCTCACCTCCACGACCACCCGTCTGGAATCGCCTGAGTACTTGACGGCGTTGGAGATAAAGTTGGCTACTACCTGCTGAAGGCGGTTCCTATCGCCCAGCACCCAGACCGGTTCGGCTGCCAGGAGCTCGATCTCGAAGTCGCTGGCTGCCTCCCTCTGGTCCATGACCACCTCCTTAACCGCGTCGGTGAGCTCAATCTTCCTCAGGACGAGTTCGAGCTTGCCTGATTCTATCCTCGATACGTCTAGCAGGTCGTTGATCAGCTCAGACATCCTGTCTACCTGGCGGTTGATGATCTCCAGGGGACGCCGCAGCACCCCCTCGCGGGACCTGTCCATGAGCACCTGTGCATATCCCTTGAGGAGGGTTATGGGCGTCTTGAGCTCATGGGAAGCCGTAGCTATGAACTGGTTACGCAGCTCCAGCGCGCTCTCGATCTGCCGCAGCAGCTCCGACCGCTGCTGCTCCAGCTGACGCTGCTGGGTGATGTCGTCCACCAACGCCACGGCGGCTACCGTCTGACCTCGATGGTCGCGGATGGGTACGGAGCTCACCCGAAGGTGCCGCCTCTCGCCATCTGTCCTCTCGACTTCCAGCACCTCGTTGATGATCGCCTCGCCCGCCCGCAACGAGCGATGCACCGGCCACCGATCTATCGGGAGCTCTTGACCCCCTTCGCCCCTCAGCACGTACCCGGGCTCAGCTTCGTAGATGCTGCCACCCCTGCTCTGGGGGCCCAAGATCTCTATTGCTCGCTCGTTGGCCACCACCACATTGTCTGCTTGGGCATCTACTATCAGCACGCCGACTGGTAGGTGACGCAGCACAGTCTCCAATAGATCTCGCCGAGCTTCGGATTCCTCCAGTGCCCTACGCTCCCTCTCTGCGGAGCTGGCTAGCTCCTGCTCCACCCGGGCCCTCTCCTCGAGCTCCCTGCGCGCGGTGGTATACAGTTGGGCGTTGTCCAGGGCCATGGCTGCCATGTTGGCCAGCTGCTGAGCGAACTCGAGGTCCTCCTCGGTATACCTTCTGCCGGATTCCGAGCTAGCCAGCGTGATCACCCCTTGCGTGCTGCCCCTTGCCGTGAGCGGCAGCACCATGCAGGATATCAGCCCCAATCGCCGAATGAAGGCTACCTGTGACTCGTCGTCTAGCAGCTGCCTCAGCAGATCATCGTCGATCTCTCGCACCAGCAGCGGCTGGCCTGACAGCAATATCTGCCGCAATGCGGCGCTCATCTGCCCTCGGCGCTTGCTGCTCTCCCTGTGCTGTTCCACCATCTGTACCCTCTCGGCATCCAGATGGGCTATGGCCAACCGCTGGAGCTCGCCACCGTCGTCCAGCATGTCTATCGCGCACCAATCGGCGACGGCGGGTACCGAGAGTGTGGCTATCTGCTGCAGGGTGGACCGATAGTCTAAGGAAGACCCAAGCATCAAGCTGGCCTGCACCAGGAACTTACTGTTGACCTCGCGCCTGTGCTCCTCTGTGATGTCACGGAATATGTGTATCACCCTTTCCACGCTACCGGTATCTCCTCGTAGGGGTATGCACCTGAGCGTGGCCCATCGTTCCTCGTGTGTGGCTCTTGAGCGGTATCGTAACTTATAGCTGCAGGGCTCACCTGCTGTCAGCGCCTTGCGCCAAGGGCTCAATGTGGGGTCTATGGCCTTGCCCGTCTCGGCATCGAACACCTCGAACATCTTGTCTATATCGTCTGGACCTGTCGATGTAAGGTGGGTAGGAGAGGCGAAACCCAAGATCTGGGCTGCCCTATAGTTGGCATAAATTATCTCCCCGGTGCTCGCCTGCACGGTAACGCCGTCCTGAAGGTATTCGAGCACCTCTCTAGCGAAGTTCTCCTGCATGATCGATCATGACTCCCTGGTGGGCTCTCGAGGCTTACCAGCAGGATCTATACCTGCGCCTATAATACAGCAGTTATTCTAACCCAACTATAACCTTCTTTTGACCCTGGTCATGGTTACTGGGATAATCTATTGTGAGATTATTAGCTATCTGCTGGAAGGCTTGCAAGGAGGCTATGTGCGACCGAAAACAGGGATCCGAGAGGTGCATGTCCTACTGCTTATCATAGCGGCCTGGACTTTGGCGCTTATCCTGCTTAGGCCTTACGTCAGGGTCCAGCTCTTGGTGTGGTTGATCGGGCTTATACCTATATTAGTACTGCTCGTTCGGTACGGCATTAGGGAGAACTAGCTTTGCTCCTGATGTAGGCTAGGCATCGCTGGACGCATTCCTCGAGCGAAGCGTCCGTGTCCACTACCAGCTTGGGTTCTGTAATAGGGTCAAAAGACCTCTTTACTTTGAGATAGAGCTCGAAGTTTCTATTGCCCGCCGGATGTATGCCCTTCTCCTCGTCGGCCGACAGCCTTTTCTTGGCGGTCTCGTCGCTGCACGTGCACTCGATTATCGCTATCGGGACGCCAGCAGATTCCGCCCAGCGCCTAGCTTCCTCGAGCTGGTAGCGGTGAGCAAACGGCCTGCCGTCTATGATCACCACCAACCCCGGATGCTTGCGCAGGAGGTAATGGGAGGTCCTATAGATCACCTCCATGCAGAAGTCGTCCTGCTCCTGCGAGTACTCGATGTACCTTTGTGGAAACAGCGCAGCGCGTACCACATCCTTGTCCAGCACTACCGCTGCATCGAGATGTGCAGCGATCTCTCTAGCGAGCGTACTCTTGCCTGTGCCTGGTGGTCCGGCCATAATAACTATCAAATGTGCACCTCAATACTTGCAAAATATGCTACGGTTTGTACGTTGGCACATGCACTATTATGACTTACAGGAGCGTGACTATGAAGCTTAGGAGAGCTACTAGGGACAAGTGGATCCTCGGGGTGTGCGGAGGTATAGCACATACGTTCGATCTACCACCTATGGGGGTGCGACTGGCCACCGTCGTGCTCGCGATAATAATTCCTGGTCCTAGCTTGGTAGCGACCTTCGTGGCCTACTTAGTACTTGGCCTGTTGCTACCGCCCAGTGATGAGTTCTGATCTCGTTGTAGTCACGTAGGTCGTCTGGGTTTATACTTCAGGTATGAGTCCCACCGACCTACTGGATCGGCTTCTGCCCTACAGACCGAAGCTGTTGCTACCGATAGCCTTGATATCTCTGCCGTTTGGAGCTATAGGCTCCTTCCTACCGCTGTATGCTCACTCTCTTGGCGCCTCAGCTTTTGAGGTAGGCATAGTGTACAGCGCTTTCTCGCTCGCGGGTTTGATCTTTAGGCCGCTGGTAGGGTTGGGGGTTGACAGGGTAGGTAGAGAGCAGTTCGTGATCGTCGGGGCTCTGGCGTACACCCTCTCCTTCTTGATGTTCTCCTTCCTGGACGGCATCACGATGCTGGTGTTGGCGCGTGTAATGCAGGGGATAGCTAGTGCGTCCTTCTGGGTGGCGCTCTCTGTTCTCGCTGGTGACTGGTCCGAGAGCGGTATGCGTGGAGCACTCTTCGGGGCGATCAACCAGGCTCTTAACATCGGTATGGCCTTGGGCACGGTGCTTTCGTATGGTCTGATAGCCTATATGGGGATCCAAGCCGGTTGGCAGCTGGCGCTGATGGCTTACTCCTTGGTGTCTCTATGTGCTCTTCTGTTGCTCATCAGGTGGCTCCCAAGGGGTGTTGCTCCCTCCATGCGACCTGATGACGATGATGCTGCTGCCTCTACGCTCAGTAGACGGCCTCTTAGGATACTCTCCCAAGTCCTGTTGGTATCTCTGGTGTTGTCCACGTTCTACTCGATGATAGCGCCCCTGCTGCTGGTGTATCTAGAGGAACGGTTTGGCGTAGGGGAGTTTCTC
The DNA here is from genome assembly GCF_059335935.1 of Thermobaculum sp. T2p. Classification (NCBI taxonomy): domain Bacteria; kingdom Bacillati; phylum Chloroflexota; class Chloroflexia; order Thermobaculales (SeqCode); family Thermobaculaceae (SeqCode); genus Thermobaculum (SeqCode); species Thermobaculum sp. T2p. The sequence continues at coordinate 5,819 of NZ_JANZYQ010000015.1, read as the reverse complement.
ATAGGTTTGGCCTATGCTCCTGCAGCTATTGTGTATGCTTTGGGGCCTGCCTATCTGGGAAGGTTGTCGGATCTTTGGGGCAGGCGACCCGTGATATGTCTAGGCTTGGCTAGCAGCGGGATAGTGGCCTTTTTCTTCCCCCTGGCACCCAGCCTGTGGGTGCTCAGCCTGGCATGGCTCCTAGAGGCGGTGTTCAGTGCTGCCGCGGTACCCGCACAGGATGCGCTCATCTCCGACCTCACTGGGGGTAATGTGCGTGGCAGGGCCTACGGGATGTATGCAGCTATTACAGGTCTGGGCGCGTCTATAGGTCCCCCGTTAGGTGGATGGCTTTACGATCACGTATCCATGTCCGCACCTTTCTGGGCCAACGCTGTGGTGTTATTGCTGGGGGCTATGGCGCTGTTCCTGATCCTGCGGCCATTGCCCAGGTCCTCAGGAAACCATGTGAGTGCGGTCGCCAGGGAAACTAAGCCCTGCTGATCATCAGGTTCCAAAGTATTAGAACGATTGCTGCTACGAGCAAGATGTGAATAGTAGCTCCCAGGAGCTTGAGTGCAAAACCTCCTATCCACAGCACCAGCAGAAGTACGACTATTCCCCATATCAAAGGTCGCATAGGACACCTCTTATAGTTTTTTCAATGTTACAGCCTGGTAGATGGTCCGCCACATTAGAGCAGCCTGCCCAGCAGCTCTCGTAGCCTATCGAATAGGCGCTGGCGGAGCTCATCCCAACTCAGGTAGAAGGGCCACTGCGTTAGGATTATCCACGCTTCGGCGGCAGATACCGCCTGCTCTAGTGCCCGCAGCGGGATGTCCCGAGCTTCGGCGTAGGTTTCTAATACGTCCTCTTCTGGCACCATTCCTCCCTCGGCCACCGCACGTCCTATGAGGAATCCCAGATCCCATGCAGGGGAATCCAGGTGAACCTCTTGCCAGTCGGCCAGCAGCAGGTTCCCCTCATGGTCGATGAGGAAGTTGCCGGTGTGGCAGTCCCCATGACATATCCCATGAGATAAAGAATCAACTAAAGACAGAAGATAAGATACAGACTGTACACCACGCAACACCACCGGATCATCCGGAACGACACGCAACCACACCAACGGATCCCCACGTGGGGCAGGTTTGCGCTCCAACCACGGAGGATACTCTTGGGAATGCAGTCTGGCCAGTATCTCAGCCGCCCAGACGTACATACCTGGTGGCCAGGCCGCAGCTGGGAGAGAGGGTGTATAAGCCTCCAGCAGCAGCGCATGTCCTTCATCCCCCTGCAGGTAACCACACAGCGTTGGGGTTGGCAGAGGCAAGAGAGGAGCAAGCTTACGGTAGAAAGCGATCTCCCTCCGAAACCTAGCCTTGATATCTGGGGTAGAGCTCGAATGAGCATACTTAAGAACGTACCTGCCAGATGCCGCGCTGACCAGCAAGGTGGTGGATCCTGACCCTCCACCCAAGGGGGATAGATCTGCATCTCGAGGATCCAATCCTAGCCGCCTCAGTATGCGGTCCAGAGCAAACTCGTCCATAGAGCGAGTATAGCACACGCCTCTTTGGTGATATACTCTGGGTTACGTATCTTGTTATCAGGAAGGGGATGGATATGTCCAGCAAGCTGATATCCAGACTGGACCACGTAGTTGTTGCCGTAAAAGAATTAGAGAAGGCTATGGACCGTTATAGGCAGATGGGCTTCGATGTTCGACCTGGCGGTAGGCACGAGGGCAGGGGCACCGAGAACGCCATAATACGCTTCGGGCTGGAATACATAGAGTTACTGTCGGTGTACGATCGCGAGGAAGCTGAGATGGCTGGTTTGGGTCGACGGACGCTCTTAGAGTATCTAGATCGCTGGGATGGAGGTCTGGTGGGATGGGCCATTGCGACCGAGGATATAGATGAAGTGGCAGAAAGGTTCCTACAGGAGAGAAGGGAGTTTGAAGGCCCATTTAGTATGAGCAGGCAGAGACCTGAGGGGAGGAGGCTCTCTTGGAGGTTGTTGATACCGGGAGGTACGCCATGGAGACGTCCTTGGCCCTTTGTTATCTCATGGGATATGTCGGATGAAGAGAGGCTAGCACTTGAGCCACCAAGCAATCATCCCAATGGCGCCAACAGGATCGCCTGCCTCAGCATCGTAGTTCGAGACCTAGAGGAAATCATGGAGATGTACCATAGATGCCTTGGCCTAGTTGAAAGTTCCGTATCGCACGTCCAGTACATGGGCGCGCGCAAGGCAGTGTACCTCATCGGCAACACTAGGGTGGAGCTGCTGTCGCCCACAAGGAAAGGGGTGATCGCCACTATGCTCGAGGAGCATGGAGAAGGACCCGTAGGGCTAACACTGGCCACGGCCAACAAGCTCTTCCAGCTAAGGGAGATGCCCATCAAAGCAGGCGATATCTAAGGTTTGCTGATAAACTGTGTATGTAATTTCTCCCCGAGGGTAGAGTGTTGTCCAAAGTGAGCAGATATCCACGATCTCCCCAGGTATGGATGCGCCTGTGCTATTGGTGGTGGTTTGCTGCAATCGGAGCCTTCACGCCGTTCGTATCACTCTATTACAGGGAAATGGGGCTAGAGGGCATACAGATAGGAATACTGACAGCAATGAGCTCCGTGGGCACCGCCTTCATGGCCCCGATCTGGGGAGCACTAGCTGATAAGTACGCCCTACACAAACAGTTACTGAGATGGCTCCTCATAGGAGGGGCTGTGGGAGCTCTACTACTGGCACACGCGGGCAACTTCCTGATGGCGCTGTTGTCGGTAGCATTGTTGGCTGCCTGCGTGTCCCCGGTGCCCTCGTTCCTAGACTCCTACGCTGTACAGATCAGCGAGAGGAGTGGAGTATCCTACGGAGCTATGCGGGTCTGGGGATCAATAGCTTACATCATCACCACCTGGAGCTTAGGTCATCTCATGGGAGTAGAGGTGTCACACCTCTTCATATACTGCTACACCAGCTTTCTGTTACTGACAATGGCCTCTACCTGGGGACTGCCTAGGCTACGGGAACACGCCGTGCACGCAATGTGGAGCAGCTTCAAGAGGATACTAAGCAAACGAGCCTTGGTAGTGTTCCTATTACTGACTTATGTGATAGCAACGGCTATGAGCACGATGTACTCCTTCTTTGGCATATACGTGAGGGAGATAGGAGGAACGACTGCTATGCTGGGCACGGCATCCTCGCTTTCGGCACTCAGTGAGCTCCCGATTATCGCCGGCAGCGGGTTGCTCCTGAGGGTGCTGGGGCCTCGCAAGCTACTGCTGATAGCCGTGGCCTCTTACACCATTCGCTTGGGAGTGTACGGATTCTTACCGGAGCCACATTGGGTACTGGGCATCCAGCTCATTCACGGATTGTGCTTCGGCGCCTACCTGGTATCCACCGTCACGCTGGCTCATCGCCTTGCTGGCAGGGAGCTAGCGGCTACCGCTCAGGCAATGCTCGCCTCTATATCCATGGGCTTCGGAAGCATCACGGGCTCAGTGGTGGGTGGTGCCCTGCTCGATGTACTAGGCACGGTGGGTATCTACAAGATAGCATCGGCAACGATGTTCGGGGCGCTGGTCGCGCTAGCACTCAGCATGCGTCTGCTCGAAGAGGGGGAGGAGATAAAGACCACGCCGACGGAGGCCAGCGAGGTCGCCGCTAGCTCTACGGGGCAAACATAGGCCAAATCTCCCGGTACGGGGCCCGGGAATTGCGAGGCATAGGGAGTCGAAGACGGTACAGTAGTCCAGATACGGTACAGGGCAGGTGGTGAATGGCATGCGCAGCCATAAGTCCATCCTCGCAGCATGACCCAAGTAAGATATAGCGTGGACCTTGCGACAAAGATGTAACTTGGGGGCAGTGATCGCACGACCAAGCCGCGACCTTGGTGTGCATAGTTGCCAGAGTGCCTTCTTTTTACCCAGCATCCGCAGTTTGTAAGTAGGATCCACACTGCCAGTGAACTCATCCAACGGGTAAGGCAGCCGATCGACCCTCATCAGCAGCGTCACGAACAGCCATCTATGCTCCCCAGCAGAGTCCCCTCCCATTCCCTGAAGTTCAACCTATCCTGTAGTCCTCCAGCCTATTGCTAGCCCTTAGTCCCCAAGCCGGGATATGCACTTGGTCAGGTCCCTACCGCGCAGTTGTGGGGAGAAGACATCTCCTGGATGGGGTACAATATCTGGAGCATGAGAGGCAACTCCAGTCGACCGCTTGCTGGCAGGACGTTGGTACTACAGTGGCAAGGCGGTCTTGCCAGCACCACGGGCCCACCAGGACGTTGAGCTTGTCCGGCACCAGTTGCACATCACCCCTTTGAGTACATTCTCCTTATTACCTAGACCAAGGGCTAACACCTACCGTGCAACTCGATCGTTCGATAACCTGGAAGTGCAATTGCTCCAATACACCAATGAGAGGCCTTTTTGAGTGCGACCTGACCAGCAGTTAGCAAACTCTAGGGCAGGCGATGGTCGATGATCCACTGGACCGGGAGGTAGACATGGTCATGAGATTCATATCGACTCTAAGGTACTAGATGATGCATACCTAACATAGGTGCTGAGGTGGATATCGAATGCACCCCACCTGTGTCTAGCATAGCCAGAGAAGCGCATACTGCCCCGAACCCTAATCGATGTTCCGACCACAGCCACAGGACTCCCTCAACATCAGCTGCGTAGGCAGTACAGCTCTACGAGGCTCCCCAGTATACTCCCCACTCAGCCTCTCCAGCAACATACGAGCCCCTAACCTGCCCATCTCCTCAGTGGGCTGCCGTACCATGGTGAGCGTAGGATGCAAGAGCTCAGCCAGCTCGAAGTCATCGAAGCCAACCAGGGCGACGTCTTCCGGTACCCTGAGACCGAGAGTTCGCAGCGTCTGCAGCGCCCCAAGTGTAGCTAAATTATTTACGCAGAACAGCACTGTAGGAGGTAACGGGAGATCGAGCAGCCTACGGGTGGCCGCCGCCGCCCTGGGCGCGTTCGGAGCATCCAGCTCCACCATGGGCTCCAGACCCGACTCCTGAAGGGCCTGCTCATATCCCGCAAGCCTCTCGCGCACAGTGTAGAGCTGACGCTCAGCTCCCACGAAGCCAATCCTCTTGTGGCCGTGTAGTATCAGGTGTCGCAGGGCAGCATACGTGCCACTGCGATTCTCCACCAGCACGGTGTCCACATCTAGCCCATCCACCGGTCGGTCGATCGCCACAACCGCCAGTCCAGCCTGGATCTCCCGACGAAGGTAGTCATGTCCGTTAGGTGCCGGCACAAGCAGCAGACCCTCGAGCCGGCGCCGGAACAGCATCTCGACGTACTCTCGCTCCCTGTCCACGTCCTCAGAGGAAGCACACAGCACCAGCGATTAGCCAGCTTGCCTTGACTCGTCCTCGACGGCCTTTGCGATGGAGGCGTAGAAGGGGTTAGAGATGTCGGCGATCAGCAGACCGAGCGTGCGCGAACCGCCACCCTTGAGACTGCGCGCTACCTCGTTGGGGCGGTAGCCCAACCTCCTCACCGACGCCAACACCCTCTCCCTCGTCCCTGGGCTGACGTGCTCCTCACCGTTAACGACACGCGACACTGTCTTCATAGATACGCCAGCGTCTCGGGCGACGTCGTGCAGGGTCACCTGTCTCTTCACATCCCACCTCCAGCAGCTCTATGGGAAATTCTAGCTCAAATCGCTAGTCCTGCACTATGGTGGAGCGTCTTATCTCCTGATCGGTGAAGATATCGGTCTCGTCCCTGCTGCGGGTGGAGAACTCCGAGACTATCGCCCCCTCGGGCCCTGCCTGGAACCAGTGCAGG